>NZ_VRVD01000770.1:0-1979 GCF_008040015.1 Methylobacterium sp. WL18
GGACAGGCCAAGCGCTTCCTCTGCCTGCCGGAGGAGCGCGCCTACGGCGAGCAGACCGAGAAGGCCGAGGCGCTGCAGAAGCGCGGCGCCGCCATCGTCCACCACGGCTGGCCGGCCGCCGAGGCATGGCCCGGCCTCATCCGCGCCGGCCTGGCCCTCGACCCATCGATCATCGGCGGCCTGTACCGGCCGAGCGCGATCCCGGATTGCGCGGCCACGATCGAGGCGCTGGTCCGAGAGATCGGACGCGGCTGAGGGCCTGTTTGACCGGTCATTCCAATCCTCGCCCTCATCCTGAGAGGCGGTGAGCCTTTCGATCGATCGCCCTTCGATGTCCCATGCATCCGACGCCTCAGCGGTGCCGGACGGGCCTATCGCCCCAGTAGGAGCCGCGGGCCCCCTCTCCCGTGCGGGCTACGACGTGGACACATCGCTGCCGGATGAGGGCTAAGGCTACCCCCACGCGCATCTCCCTCCCCCCTCTGCGGGGGAGGGAAAGCCGCGGTGCCTCCCGTGTATTCTGCAGACCCGATGTGTGAATCCGCAAGCCCGCACGGGAGAGGGGGCATGTCGCGCTCCATCATCGACCTCGAGCCCAAACCTTCGGGGGGACGTCCCACATGGGATCGCGAGCCTGGATGAACCTCCGAAGGTCTGCTGCAGCGTCATCGTCTGTCGCCAGCGATGAATCGAAAGACTCACAGCCTCTGAGGCTGCACAGCGAAGCGACTGAGTGCAGCGGGCGCTCGACCGCGAACCCTACCTCCACCCCGTCAGTCCGGGGCGCCGCAGGCGAACCCTGAACCCAGAGCCGCCGACAGCGCGAGATCCTGCGCGACCTGCGTTTCCGGATTCCGGACTCCGCTTCGCGGACCCGGGATGACTGAAGGAGCCGGCTCAGCGTCTTTCAGGGCTGACACGGATGCTCGCCGAGCAGACATAAGAAAGGCGTCCGTCATGGATGACAAACGCCTTTCGCTCGCTTCGCGATGGCAAAGAATGTCTTAAGAAATCAGGTCCAGCTTGGCGGCCTCGAGTCCGGTGTCGCGGATCGTGTCGGGCAGGGCCGAGAAGTCGCGGTATCCGGCCTCGCGGGCCATGGCGTCGAGTGCCGTCTGAGCGTCGTCGGCCGCACCGGTCCAGACCACGGCGCCGCTCTTCGTCTGCTTGATCTGAAAGATGCTCATCGAATCCTCCCCGGTCGCACGAAGACCATCGGACTAATAACGGCCCATCGCGGCGACGGTTGCAGGTCGGAGGCGGTCAAACGCTGCTGTTTTCATCTGCACCCCACCTGCGGCTCCAGGCTCCGGGGACGGACTTGTACGAAGCCGCTATGCTGGTTCGATCGAGAGTGCCCGCGCCATGAAAACGCCGATCTGCACAGCGACGGAGGGGCAGCACCAGTACAACGCCGCCAGCGAGGCTTCCGTTTTGCCGATCATGTCCGGGCGCGCGTGCCGCCTCAGCGTCCTGTGCGGGCTCCTGATCCTGGCAGCAGTGCCGGCCCGCGCCGTCGAGACGGCCGCGGTCCCCGACGCCTCCGCCATCGCCCCCGCGGTCACGGTCGTCCCGGTCCAGCGCCGCGAGATCGTGGAGCGCGCCGTCGTCACCGGAACGCTGGTCCCCCGGGACGAGATCCTGGTCGCCCCGGAGGTCGAGGGCCTGCGCATCACCGAATTGCTGGTCGAGGAAGGGGATCGGGTCACCAAGGGCCAGGTGCTCGCGCGGCTGTCCCAGGAGATGATCGTCACCCAGGAGGCCTCGAACGTCGCCGCGGTCGCCCGGGCCGAGGCGGCCATCGTCCAGGCCCGGAGCCAGATCGTCCAGGCCGAGGCCGCCAGCGTCGAAGCCAAACAATCGCTGGAGCGCGCCCAGTCGCTGGCCAAGACCGGCAACGCCACCGCGGCCGTGCTGGAACAGCGCGTCTCGGCCGCGCAGGGGGCCGAGGGCCGCCTGGCCGCCGCCAAGGGCGGGCT
>NZ_VRVD01000771.1:0-1978 GCF_008040015.1 Methylobacterium sp. WL18
GTGCTGGCGGCGCTGCGCCGGTCCGGGGGCGGCACCGTTGCGGTGTCGGAGCCGGCGATCGAGGCGGCGCTGATGGAGCTCGCCCGCTCCGGCCTCTACGTCGAGCCGACCTGCGCGATGGCGGCGGCGGCGCTGACCGACCTGACCGCCAGCGGCGCGATCGGGCCCGACGAGACCGTCGTGGCGGTGCTCACCGGCACCGGCATCAAGGCGACGCCGCGCATCGCCGAGCTTTTGGGTCTCGCCCCGTGACCCGCTGAGGCGACCGCGAAACGAAAAAACGCCCGACCAGGAGGAGACACCCCATGCGCAACAACATTCCCGCCCGCGTCGGCATGCCGGTGGAGGAGGTCGACACCCCCTGCCTGATGGTCGATCTCGACGCGTTCGAGCGCAACGTCGACACGCTCGGCCGCTTCATGAAGGAGAACGGCCTGCGCCACCGGGCTCACGCCAAGACGCACAAGTCCTCCGACATCGCGACCGTGCAGATCGAGCGGGGCGGGGCCTGCGGGGTCTGCTGCCAGAAGGTCAGCGAGGCCGAGGCCCTGGTGAGCGCCGGCATCCGCGACGTGCTGGTGTCGAACCAGGTGGTCGCGCCCCAGAAGATCGAGCGCCTGGCGGCCCTGGCCAAGCGGGCGCGGGTGCTGGTCTGCGTCGACGACCCCGGCAACGTCGATGACCTGTCGGCGGCCGCCGTGAAATACGGCGTCACCCTCGAGGCCCTGGTGGAGATCGATGTCGGCGCCGGCCGCTGCGGCGTCGCCCCCGGCGAGCCCGCGGTGGCGATCGCGAAAAAGATCGCGGCGGCGCCGGGGCTGACCTTCGCCGGGCTGCAGGCCTATCAGGGCCGGGCGCAGCACGTGCGCGACTACGCCGAGCGCAAGGCCCTGATCCAGACGGCGATCGACGACACGAAGCGCACCGTCGACCTGCTGAAGGCCGAAGGGCTCGCCTGCGACATCGTCGCGGGCGCCGGCACCGGCAGCTTCGCCCTGGAGGGCGGCAGCGGCGTCTACAACGAGCTGCAATGCGGCTCCTACGTGTTCATGGACGCCGACTACCAGCGGGTGAAGGACGCGAGCGGCCAGCCGATCGGCGACTTCGAGAACAGCCTGTTCATCGTCACGTCGATCATGAGCAAGGCCAAGGCCGATGTCGCGATCTGCGACGCCGGCCTGAAGGCCCAGAGCATCGACAGCGGCCTGCCCCTGGTGTTCGGCCGGAGCGACGTGGAATACGTCAAGTGTTCGGACGAGCACGGGGTGATCAGCGATCCCGGCAACGTGCTCAAGCTCAACGACCGCCTGAAGCTGATCCCGGGCCATTGCGACCCGACCGTCAACGTCTACGACTGGTATGTCGGGGTGCGGGACGGCCGGGTCGAGGCGGTCTGGCCGGTCACCGCCCGCGGCATGACGTTGTAGGGTAGGGGGCGGCTCCCACCCATCCCCCTCATCCTGAGGTGGCCGCGCCAGCGGCCCTCGAAGGAGGGCTCCAGAGGTCGCGCGGCCGCTGGAGGGCTCCTTCGAGGCCGGGCGATCGTCGATCGCCCGGCACCTCAGGATGAGGGCGCGGATGGGAGAGGCCGAATCACAGGAAAGGCTTGCCGCTCATGCGCTTCATCTCGGAAGAGGAATCCGCCGCCCTGGTCGATCACGTCCTGGCGTTCGCGGCGGCCCGGGAGGCGCTGATCGCCGCGGTCGCACCGGGCACCACCCTGTTCCCGGCGGTGCTCGGGCACGGCTCGGAGCCGGCCAACCGGTTCTCGATCAAGTCGGGATCGACGGCCGCCTATGCCGGCCTGAAGGTCGGCTCGTTCTGGCCGGGCAACCCGGACCGGGGCCTGCCGCGGCACAATTCGGTGATCCTGCTGTTCGACCAGGAGGTCGGCCGGGTCGACACGGTGATCGAGGCGGGCCGCGTCAACGCCTACCGCACCGCCGCCGCCGACGCGGTGGCGGCCAGCGTCCTGGCC
>NZ_VRVD01000772.1:0-1977 GCF_008040015.1 Methylobacterium sp. WL18
GCCAGCCACGGCTCGTCCCAGGTGCTCGACGCCGCCAGCGACCTGGCCCGGCAGGCCAGCGCCCTGCGCGGCGCCGTCGGCGATTTTTTGGCCAACGTCCGGGCCGCCTGACGACAAGGTCCCGGATCCACAAGGTCCGGGACCTTGTGCGGGTCCAGGGCGGAGCCCTGGTTCATCGGGGCTCCGCCCCGATACCCCGCCAAAGGGCTCGCCCTTTGGAAACCCGGGACTAAGCCTCGGCCAGGCCGAGCCCGAGCAGGCGGTTGGCGTTGCGCCAGAGGGCGGCGTCCAGAGCGTCCTCCGAGAGGCCCAGCGCGCGAAAATCCTCGACGCCCTGGCGCATCGCCCGGAACGGGAACGAGGAGCCGAACAGGAACTGGTCCTTCATGAAGCCGTTCGCCGCCTCCACGTAGAGGCCGCCGCCGGGGGCGAACGTGTACATGTCCGGGGAGACGAACACGTTCTCGTTGCGGAAGGCCACGGTCACCATCTCGGCGACGTGCGGGTAGAACCCGTGGCAGCACACGATCGGCAGCTTCGGGAAGGTCCGGGCGACCCGGTCCACCGCCAGGGGATCGTTGAGGCGCAGGTCCGGGGTGGTCGGGCCGGACATCACGAAGGCCGGGACCGCGAGTTTCTCGCACAGCTCGTAGAGCGGCATCAGCCGCTCGTCGTCGGCCCGCAGGCCCTCGCGGTAGAAGCCGGCATCGAGGTTGATCCCCTTGAAGCCGAGCTCGGTCACGGCGCGCTTGGCTTCCGCCACCGCGGCCTTGCGGCCGA
Organism: Methylobacterium sp. WL18; assembly: GCF_008040015.1. Lineage (NCBI taxonomy): Bacteria > Pseudomonadati > Pseudomonadota > Alphaproteobacteria > Hyphomicrobiales > Methylobacteriaceae > Methylobacterium > Methylobacterium sp. WL18. The sequence goes on from NZ_VRVD01000772.1 coordinate 781, forward strand.
GCTTCACCGGATCCACCGAGGCGATGCCGATCAGCCGCTTCGGATCGTGCCCGGCGGCCTGCGCCAGGGCGTCGTTCGAGACCCGGACCCCCGGCACCGAGCGGGCGACCATCACGGCGACGTCGATCCCGGCCCCGTCCATCTCGGCGCGGAAGCCCTCGATCGTGGCGCCGCGGGTGAAGTGCTCGACCTCGCGGCTGCCGACCCGGGCGTTCAGCCAGCGGGCGACGCCGAATTCCGGCGTGTCGGGCTCGGCGCCGAAGAACGTGTGCAGGAAGGTCGGCCGGCTGCGCATGTCCACGACGGGCATTTTTTGGGACTCCACGGTTGTGATGTGAGCGAGGTATGGGGCTGACCATCGATCGAATCGCGAGCGACGCAGGATCGATCGTTCAATCGGATCATGGATTCACAAGGTCGAGACCTTGTGCGGGTGCAGGGCGGAGCCCTGCAAGACGCGCCTGGAAGACTCGGCGGCTCCTCCGCTCAATGCGAGACGGCTTCGAGCACCTTGCCGCGGGTCTCGACCCCGAGGGTGAGGACCAGGAGGGCGGCGATCAGGAAGCCGCCCGCGCCGACCTGGAAGGCGGTGGCCGGGCCGTAATCGCGCACCAGCACCGGCACGATCATCGGCCCCAGGATGGCGCCGATCCGCCCGAAGGCCGAGGCGAAGCCGGCCCCCGTGGCCCGGGCCCGGGTCGGGTACAGTTCCGGCGTGTAGGCGTAGAGGCAGCTCCACATGCCGAACATGAAGAACTGCATCACGAAGCCCGCGACGAACAGCCAAGTGACCGTGACGCCGGCGACGGTCAGCACGGGCTCGCCGCCGGCATTGCCGTACAGCCAGGCCGCGGCGGCCGCGCAGGTCAGGAACAGCGCCGTGGTCGGCTTGCGGCCGATCCGCTCCAGCAGCACGGCCGCGGTGGCGAAGCCCGGGATGCCGCCCAGCGTGATCAGGGTCACGAAGCCCACCGAGCCGACGATCGAGAAGCCGCGCTCCTTGAGCAGCACCGCGATCCAGGAATTGAGCCCGAAGAAGCCGATCAGCGCGAAGAACCACAGCCCGAAGGCCATGACGGTGCGCATCCGGTAGGCCGGCGCGAACAGGGTCGCCACCGCGCTCGGCCGGGGGCCGGGAATCGGATCGGCGACCGCCTCCGCCACCGCGGCGGCGATCTGCGGGGTGACCGGGGGCAG
>NZ_VRVD01000773.1:0-1970 GCF_008040015.1 Methylobacterium sp. WL18
ACCTTCACCGGAATCGTCGACCTTCAGGCCGCCATCAAACGCTACATCGGCGAGCACAACCGAAGCCCACGACCCTTCGTCTGGACCAAGCCCGCCGCCGCCATCTTCGACGCCCTCAATCGAGCCCTTGAACCTTCCGTCTGAGTCCGTGCACTGGGCATGGGCCTTGGCACCCGCGTGGGCGCCGCGGCGTCTGCCTCGACAGATTAGTTTGTATGAATGAGACGGGAGAAGGCCGTGCGATGCCGCCAGACAAACTAAAACAGCGCCTCGGAGCTGTTGCAATGCACCTAGAATCAATCCGCAACATGGACAATTTGAAGGGCGCTGGAACTTGAACCATCTTCGACGCCCTCACGTTCGCGCGCCACAATTTCGGCGCCGGGATGGGCCCTACTTCTCATGACGTGAACAGACCTTGCTAAACCTACTCTTTGCCCTAACCGCTTAAGCAGTCACGGACAGCGAAAACCCCTTGCTTATACACCTGCTCCCGGAAAACATGAGTTGATCACAATTATATAACACAAGCCTTGTCGTATTCAGCGATTAATTTCGGCCTCCGCAGCAGCCTAAAGTCAAAGTATCTTCGGAGAAAATACGATGAATTATTAAATTGGGAATTGAACGATTTCACTTCATCTGCTGTCATGGACCCTAAGGGGAAATTATGCATGTCCAATCCCTGAATTATATCAACAAGTTCCCCATAGATGGATTGCCATGGATGGACAGAACCCATCCAGGGCTTTTGCGCTCCAGTGAAATGCCACAACGAAGCTTTAGATATAGAGGCCCTGTCCCATTGCGCAAAACGTGATTGAAAATTCCACTTTGTCGCAATATTCGCGCGACGGCTTCCAATAACTGCGTTGATTGCGCTCTGATCGTGATATGGTGGACACCGTTCGGCGGAATGCTTTAGATACGCAAGAGCATCGAGCGAAAGCGCCTTCCAATCTGTTCGACTGGATACCATAACTCCAGAATTGCCATATGCATCGTCGGGACCAAGGCCAATTTTACTTAGGTATGCTCGAGTAGATCTTCCGTTGATCGAATTGTCTTTCCTATAAAAAGACAGCGCGTCTTCGGCCATTCCGATGCTTCCGCCCGGAATAGGAGCAAATGCCAATCCAGAAAGATCATTTGATATAAATGTGTCGCCGTCGAGATATAAAATTCTATTTATGTCAGTTGGGATAAGTTCGTGGAGAAACAACCGCCCCAGCGCGGCTTTCGATACATGAGATGACGACCAAACAGAGGTAAGATCATCAACAAGTGCGTGATCAATGTGAATCAGTCGAACTGAAAGTCGGTCGATGATTTCTTCCAACCCTTCAATTTTCTCATTTTTACGCAAAGTCAATACCAGCACTACAGGTAGACAAATTGACAAACTTTTTCTCAGAGTTGAAATAGAAATCAACGTGGGAGCCAGATAAGAAACATCAGTAACGTAGCAAACCGTTGGGTTAATTGCGGGACTCATGTGAATTCACCTTCTATTGTTGATTGTACCTATATCGTCATCGGAAGGCGTCTCATCGTCATTTCCGCCCATGTAATAGGCAAACAACATAGGTACGCACTTAGGTCCCACTCAGACAGATTGTGTAGCAAGTCTATGTCGAATTACGAATACTGACTAGGTGTAGATGGGGGTTTTTGACTGCTGGTTTGCAAATTCCCAGATCTTGGTCCGGCCTCCAGTCACGGCCAGCATCATCACCATATTGATCGTCCGCAACACTCCCGGCCAAGACGGCTTTACCGTCCATCCAAGCAGATGAGTAGCGGAACTCCTCGATTGGATTAATCGCACACGACCAACTCCGGCGTCCAAGGCCCATGACTTGGCCATGGTTTTCTTCTACGCCGCAACCGTCATGATCCACTTGAGACCGCTCTCCCACTCTACCCAACTTCCCGGACAGACTTTTAGAAGGGTTAGCGCAGCCGACCGG
>NZ_VRVD01000774.1:0-1968 GCF_008040015.1 Methylobacterium sp. WL18
GCTCGCTGGTCGGCTGGGGGGCGCTGCGCGACAGCGACGCCGTGGCGGTCGACCGGATCCAGCCCTGGGAGATCGCCCAGCTCCCGGAGATCCTGGACATCCTCGCCCAGCAGGGCACGACCCTCGTGGTCCTCGACACCGCCGGCAGCGCGGCCGGGCTGGCGCCGGCCCTGAAGGGCGCGGATTTCGTGCTGATGCCGGTGCGGCCCTCGCGCCTCGACATCGTGGCGGCGCGCCCGACCCTCCAGTCCCTGATGGCGCTCGGCCTGCGCGGCCGGTTCGCCCTGGTGCTGAACCAGTGCCCGCCGCCGCCTTCGCCCCGCACCAGCGCCTATGCCGCGCAGTTGCGGGCGCTGGGCGTGCTGGCCGAGCCCGGCATCATCCACCGGGTCGATCACCAGGACGCCCTGGCGACCGGGCTCGGCGTCACCGAATACGCCCCCGCGAGCCCCGCCGCCGAGGAGATCCGGGCCCTGTGGGCCTGGATCGACGCGAAGATGCGGGCGTCCGACGCTCAGCCCTGAGCGAGCGCCGCGAGGATCCGCGCCCAGGAGCGCGTGCCCTTGTGGAAGCTCGTCAGGTCGTACTTCTCGTTGGGCGAGTGGATCCGGTCGTCGTCCAGGCCGAACCCGATCAGCAGCGTGTCGCGGTTCAGCAGCCGCTTGAAGTCGCCCACGATCGGGATCGAGCCGCCGGCCCCCACGGTCACGGCCGGCACGCCCCATTCCTCGGCCAGCGCCGCCTTGGCGGCCCCGAGCTGCGGCATGTCGAAGGGCAGGCTGATCGCCCGCGAGCCCTTGTAGGTGATGACCTCGACCTTGCAGTCCGCCGGCACCCGTTCGCGCACGAAGGCCTCGAACCGTTCGGCCAGCACCGTCGGGTCCTGGTCGTCCACGAGGCGGAACGAGATCTTGGCCGAGGCGGTGGAGGCGATCACGGTCTTGGTGCCCTCGCCGGTATAGCCGCCGATGATGCCGTTGGCGTCGCAGGACGGGCGCGCCTGCACCAGCTCGATCGGCATCCGCCCGCGCTCGCCGGCCGGCTCCTTCAGGCCGATCGGCCCGAGCAGCGTCTCGGGCGTCAGGCCAAGGCCGCGCCACTGCTCCAGCACCTCGGGCGGCCGCTCGTGCACGCCGTCGTAGAAGCCCGGGATCGTCACCCGCCCGTCGTCGTCGTGCAGGTCGGCGATGATCTTCGACAGCACGTGGATCGGGTTGCGGGCGGCGCCGCCGAAGAAGCCCGAATGCAGGTCGCGGTCGGCGCAGGTGACCTTCACCTCGAAATACGCGAGCCCGCGCAACGACGAGGTGATGGCCGGCGTGGTCCGGTCCCACATGCCGGTGTCGCAGACCAGCACCACGTCGCAGCCGAGCCTTTCGCGATTCTGCGCGACCCATTCGGGAAGCCCTTGCGAGCCGCTTTCTTCCGCGCCCTCGATCAGGATGGTGACGCCGCAGGGCAGCTCGCCGCTCATGGCGATGTGAGCCCGGCACGCCTCCACGAAGGTCATGACCTGGCCCTTGTCGTCCGAGGCGCCGCGCCCGACGATCGTCTTCCCGCCCTGGCCGTCGTTCGCGATGTGCGGCTCGAAGGGCGGCGTCTTCCACAGGTCGAGCGGGTCGACCGGCTGCACGTCGTAATGGCCGTAGAACAGCACGTGCGGCGCACCGGGCTTCGGCTTGGTCGCCAGCACCACCGGGTGCAGCGACGTGTCCTCCACGGAGGTCTCGAAGCCGAGCGCCGTGAGGTCCTGGGCGAGCCACGCGGCGGCGGCGCGGCAATCGCCGGCATAGGCGGGGTCGGTCGAGATCGACGGGATCCGCAGGAAGGCGAACAGCCGCTCCAGGGCGTTCTCCAGGTCCGTGTCGATGTCGTTGAGGATCGCGTCGAGCGCGGCCATCGGAGGCTCCGGGGTTTTTTCGCAGGCTGAGGGTTAGCCGAAGCGAGGCGGGGGGGGCAATGTCGGGC
>NZ_VRVD01000775.1:0-1963 GCF_008040015.1 Methylobacterium sp. WL18
CTCGCCCACCGGCTCGGGGCCGAGCGCGGCCGGACCTTCCGGGCGACCTGCGGCGCCGATCTCGGCGATGGCCGCTGCCGGGTCGATCTCGCGGCCTGGCGCACAACCGGACGGGTCACCGGCCTGCCCGAACCCGCGACCCTCGCGGTGGCCCTGGCCGGCAGCTTCGCGGACGGGCTGTTCACCGGCGGAACGCTCACCTGGACGGCCGGCGCCAATGCCGGCCTCAAGGCCGATGTGCGGCTCCAGCTCGACGCGCTCCTCGAATTGTGGACCGCGCCGCCCCGGCCGGTGGCGGCGGGCGATGCGTTCAGCCTCACCGCCGGCTGCGACAAGCGGCTGGCGACCTGCCGGGACCGCTTCGCCAACGCGGTCAACTTCCAGGGCTTCCCGCACATGCCCGGCAACGACGCGGTGATGCGGGCGGTGCCGGGCTCGGAGCCCGTCCTCGACGGCGGGAGCCTGTTCCGATGAGCGCGATGCCAAGGGATATCGGCCCGGACATGGGCGCGGCCGCCCTCGGCGAGGCGCGGCTGTGGCTCGGCACGCCCTACCGGCACCAGGCCTCCCTGCGCGGGGTCGGCTGCGACTGCCTGGGCCTGCTGCGCGGGGTCTGGCGCGGGCTCTACGGCGCCGAGCCGGAACCGGTGCCGCCCTATGCCGCCACCTGGGCCGAATCCGCCGCCGCGGGGACCGATCCCCTCACCGAGGCGGCGGCGCGCCACCTCGTGCCGGTGCCCTCCGTCGGCGATCCACCTCGGCCGGGCGACGTGCTGCTCTTCGCCTTCCGCCGCCACCTCCCGGCCCGCCACTGCGCCATCGCCACCGGCGACGACGCCATGATCCACGCCCACGACCACGCCACGGTCGCCGAGGTCGCGCTCACGGCGTGGTGGCGCCGGCACCTGACCGGGGTGTTCCGGTTTCCGCAGGCCCCTTACGAGGTGCCGGTCGCCACGGTCAGCTTGACGCCGAGCGCGTCCATGTCGAGGCTTCCCGCGCCGTCATCGCGAGCGTAGCGAAGCGACCCAGGGACACGCCACCCTTCGAGATCGCGCGCGGCACTGAGTTGCTCCGCTACGCTCGCAATGACGGTTGAGGCGGTGGCGATCACTGCGAACGCGCACCGCATCAGGCAAGTCAGGCCGCCGTGGCGACGCGCAGCTCGACGTGCAGCCCGGCCGCATCGAGCATCGCGACCAGCGTGTCGATCGCGAACAGGTCGATCTTGCCACGCATCAAATCCGAGACGCGCGGCTGGGTGACACCCAGGATCTTCGCAGCCTGCGACTGGTTCAGGCCGGATTGTTCGATGTGATTGCGCAGAGCCATCATCAACTGCGAGCGGAGGCGCATATGCGCGGCCTCCGCCGGCGTATCCTCGATCGCGTCCCAGACGCTGTCGAAGCGTGTCTCCGTCATCACAGTAACTCCTGGACGTACTCGGCGTAGCGGCGTTTGGCCGTGGCGATGTCGGCAAGTGTCGTTTTCCGGGTCGTCTTGCGGAAGCAATGCAGGACGACCACGGTGCCGGAAAACTTGGCCACGTAGATCACCCGGAAGGCGCCATCCGGCTCCCGGATGCGGATCTCGCGGACGCCCGAACCGATCGTCGACATCGGTTTCCAGTCGTCCGGATCAAGGCCGGACTGAACGCGATCGATCTGATGTCCGGCGGCGCGGCGCGCATCCCTGGGAAAGGCGCGCAGGTCGTCGAGCGCACCCCCGCGAAACACCACGCCTTTGGGCCGCTCGACCACGACGCCATCCAGCTCATCGACGCCTCAGACCACGATTTATACAAGAACTTGTATATTTCCGCAATCGCTGCGAACCACCCCCGCCCCGGAGCCCGCCATGGCCACCCTGATCCTATCCACGGCGGGCGCCGCGGTGGGGACCGCGCTCGGCGGCCCGATCGGATCCGTGGTCGGGCGCGTGCTCGGGGCGGCCGCCGTGGATA
>NZ_VRVD01000776.1:0-1962 GCF_008040015.1 Methylobacterium sp. WL18
CTGCGGGGTCGCGAACAGCGTCGCGCCGGCCCAGATCAGCGCGAGCGCGGGCAGGCCGGCGAGCCAGCCGGCGCGGCGCAAGCCTTGAGCGAACTCTTCGGGCAACGGCACAATCGTGGGTTAAAGCGGATCCGGGCTGCGAGACCATACCGGCAATCCGGCAGGATGAAGGCCGTTCCTGCGAAGGACCGGGCCGGATTCTTCGGCGGCCGGCGGGGAAGCCGCGGGGACGGATCGCAGACTGCGCGTGGCCTTCGCGTGCGGCCGCCTCAAAAAAGCACGGCGCTTGCATCATCCCGGCCATCACCGCGAGACACCACCACGGAGTGCGTCGCTTGGCCCGGACCGTCTGCCCGCACGATTGCCCTTCGGCCTGCAGCCTGGACGTGCAGGTGGCGGAGGGCCGCGTCGTCTCGGTGAAGGGGGGCGACAACCCCTACACCGCCGGGGTGATCTGCGCGAAGGTCAGCCGCTACGGCGAGCGGGTCCACCACCCGGACCGGATCCTCCAGCCGCTGGAACGGGTCGGCGCCAAGGGCGGCGGCCGGTGGCGGCCGATCTCCTGGGACGCGGCCCTCGACCGGCTGGCCGCTGCCTTCCGCGAGACCGCCGGGCGCCACGGCCCGGAGGCGGTCTGGCCGTACAATTCCGGCGGCACGATGGGCCTCGTCCAGCGCGACGGCATCCACCGGTTGACCCACGTGATGGGCTATTCCCGGCGCAAGCGCACCATCTGCACCGCCATCGCCATCGCCGGCTGGAGCGCCGGTGTCGGCCGCATCGCGGGCCCGGACCCGCGGGAGATGGCGCTCTCCGACCTGATCGTGGTCTGGGGCGGCAACCCGGTGAGCACCCAGGTCAACGCGATGAGCCACATCAGCCGGGCCCGCAAGACGCGCGGCGCCAAGCTGGTGGTGATCGACCCCTACCGCACCGGCACCGCCGCGGCAGCCGACCTCCACCTCGCCCCCCGGCCCGGCACCGACGGGGCGCTGGCCTGCGCGGTGCTCCACGTGCTGTTCCGCGATGGCCACGCCGACCGGGCCTACCTGACGGCCCATGCCGAGGACACGGCGGCGCTGGAGGCGCATCTCGCCACGCGCGATCCGGCCTGGGCGGCCGCGATCACCGGCCTCACGGTCGCCGAGATCGAGGCCTTCGCGGCGCTCTACGGCTCGACGCCGCGCAGCTACATCCGCTGCGGCTTCGGCTTCACCCGGACGCATAACGGCGCGGTCAACCTGCACGCGGTGACCTGCCTGCCCACCGTGACCGGCGCCTGGCAGCACGAGGGCGGCGGCGCCCTCTGGCAGAACGCCGCGATCTTCAACTGGGACAAGACCCTGACCGAGGGCCTCGACGCCAAGGCCCCGGGGGTGCGCGACCTCGACATGAGCCGGATCGGCGCGATCCTGGCCGACGATCCCGACGCGCTGCAGGGCGGGCCGCCGGTGCGCGCGATGCTGATCCAGTCGGCCAACCCTGCGGCCTCGGCCCCCGACAGCAACCGGGTGCGCGCCGGGCTGCTGCGGCCGGACGTGTTCGTGGCCGTGCACGAGCAGTTCATGACCGAGACGGCGGCGCTCGCCGACCTCGTCCTGCCGGCGACCACCTTCCTGGAGCACGACGACATCTACGGGGCCGGCGGGCACAGCCACATCCAGTCCGGGCCGGCGCTCCTGCCGCCGCCGGGGGAATGCCGCTCCAACCACGACCTGATCGCCGCCCTCGCCGGCCGGCTGGGGGCCGAACACCCGGGCTTCGACCTGAACGCCCGGGATCTCGCCGACGCGACCCTGGCCCGCTCCGGCTGGGGCGGCCTCGACCGGCTGGAGCGGGAGCGCTGGATCGACGCGCAGCCGGACTTCGCCGAGAGCCACTTCCTCACCGGCTTCGGCCACCCGGACGGGCGCTTCCGGTTCGGGCCGGACTGGTCGGCGCTCGGTCCGCGCGCCGCCGGCA
>NZ_VRVD01000777.1:0-1960 GCF_008040015.1 Methylobacterium sp. WL18
GCTCTGGGGCGAGATCGCCAAGCTGGTGACGCCGCTGACGGGCCGGGCGACGCTGCCGCAGCCAGAGGTCGCACCTCCGGCGCCGACCGCCACCATGCCGCCGTTGACGGCGCCGATCCTGAAGCCGACCGCTTTTCCGGTGGCCAAGACGGCGCGCCCGAAGCCGCCGCCCAAGCCGGCCGTCGCCCTGCCCCAGACGGTCACCGCGGCGCCCTACCAGGCCCCGCTCCAGAGCCATGCCGCGCCGTCGGGGCTGGAGCGGCAGGCCAAAGTTGGGCTGCGCCGGGGGCGTCTGGCCGTGGAGGCGCGGATCGATCTGCACGGGATGGTGCAGGCGCAAGCCCATGCTGCGCTGACAGGATTCCTTCTGCGGTGCCGGGCCGCCGGGCATGCCTACGTGCTGGTGGTCACCGGCAAGGGGGGCCAGGAGAGGGGCGGCTCGTCCTATCCCGATGCCTTCGCGGAGCGGGGGGTGCTCCGGCGCATCGTGCCGCACTGGCTGCGCGGCGCCGAGCTGCGCGGCATCGTGCTGGGCTTCGAGGAAGCGTCCCGGCACCATGGCGGCGGCGGCGCGCTCTACGTCAGACTTCGCCGTCGCTGAGCGCCAGCCTTCGCGCGCTCTTCGCAGGCGAGGGCGGCAAACCGCGCCGTTGCCGACTTCTTCGAAGAACTCGATATCCGGACCGCGCGCTCGCGTGGTCGAACGAAAAGTCCGAGAACAATGCCGGAGCTTCCCGAGGTCGAGACGGTGCGGCGCGGCCTGGTGCCCGCGATGGTCGGCGCCCGGTTCAGCCGCGTCACCCTGCGCCGGCCGAACCTGCGCTTCCCGTTCCCGGAGCGATTCGCGGCGCGGCTGGAGGGTCGGACCGTGACCGACCTCGCCCGCCGGGCGAAGTACCTCACCGCCGGGCTCGATTCGGGCGAGACCCTGATCATGCATCTCGGCATGAGCGGCCGGTTCGACGTGGCCCTGCCCGACGGACGCAACCTCTCCCCCGGGGACTTCTACCTGGAGGGAGCGCAGGGCACGCCGAAGCACGACCACGTCGTGATGGCGATGAGCACCGGGGCCACGATCACCTACAACGACGCCCGCCGCTTCGGCTTCATGGACCTCGTCCCGAGCGAGACCCTCGCGACCAGCCGCCACTTCGCCCGGATGGGGATCGAGCCGCTCGACGGGCTGACCGGGGCGGTGATCGCCGGCCTGTTCCGGCACAAGGTCACGCCGCTCAAGGCCGCGCTGCTCGACCAGAGCCTGATCGCAGGCCTGGGCAACATCTACGTCTGCGAGGCCCTGCACCGGGCCCGCCTCCACCCGGAGACCCCCGCCGGCCTGCTGATCAAGCCCGACGGGCGCCCGACGCCCAAGGCCAACGCGCTGGCCAAGGCGATCGTGCAGGTGCTGCAGGAGGCCGTGAAGGCCGGCGGCTCGACGCTACGCGACTACGCCCACACCGACGGCAGCGCGGGCGCGTTCCAGCACGCCTTCCGGGTCTACGACCGGGTCGGCGAGCCGTGCCGCCATCCCGGATGCCGCGGCTCGGTCACCCGGATCGTGCAGGCCAACCGCTCGACCTTCTTCTGTGCGACCTGCCAGCCGCCGGTCTGATCGCCCGGCTCTCGCGGCGCGAAACGGCATTTTCGCCACAAACCCGGCTAGGGTCGCGGATCTCGACGCGCGCACCCGGTCGCGGGCTGCCGGTCCCGGCCCGCGGCGCGGGATCGGTCGCGCGGGCCTGACGCGTCGTCCCGGGTGCCGGATCCGGGACGACGCGTCCGGTCGCCGGTTTTGCATCATCGTCGTCCCGAAGGCCGCGTGCCGGCGTTCGGGATGAGGCTCGTGACAGGAACGCGATGTTCTTCCGCCGCTCAAAGACGCCCGCGCCCGAGACCATCGCGCAGGATCCGACGGAGGGCCGCGCGCTGCCGCAGCGGCTGTCGCCGCGCTCGCCGGGCG
>NZ_VRVD01000778.1:0-1951 GCF_008040015.1 Methylobacterium sp. WL18
AGCCGGCCGAGCCCGAGCCCGAGCGGCGGCCGTTCCGCTCGGTCCTGCGCAGAGCCGTCTGACCGGCGGTCCGAGCCGTGCGGCTCACCAATAGATCTGAAGCCGCCCCAGGACGGTGTCGACCGAGAACGGCGCGGTGCCCAGCACGTCCGACTGGGCCGCGCCCGGCTGAACGCGGCCGTGGATGACGTTCGCGATCAGGCGCAGGTTCGGCTCGGGATACCAGCTCAGGCCCAGGCTCACGTCCCGCTCGGCACCGCCGCGAAAGCCCCGGGCGTTCAGCGTGATGGCGCTGTAGCGGGCGGACAGCTCGAACACGCCGATCCCGCCCCGGGAGATTCTTTGGTCGTCCCGCGGCTGGACGCCCTTGAAGGTGGCGTAGGTCGTGCCGCCGTTCGGGGCCAGCGCGTAGGCGCGGCCGGCGCCGTTCAGCACCCAGCCGGCCTCGACGTAGCCGCCCTGGAAGTCGAGGCCGGGGACGGCCCCGCCCGGGCCGCCGAACCGGTCGATCGCGGCATGGATAACCTCGGCCTGCACCAAGACCGGACCGTTGCGATAGGCGAACTCGGCGCCGATCCGGGACACGCGCGCCGCGTCCGGCAGGTCACCGGTATCGACGAAGGGGCGCGTGAACAGGAACGCCTCCGGCGGTGTGGAGAAGCTGAACGCGCCGTCGGCCCGGCTCCGGCTCTGGAAGACGCCGGCGAGGCCGAGATGCAAAGTCTCCCGCTCGTTCAGGATCGGCGCCACCGTGGCGCGGCCCGCGGCTGCCACCCCGTCCCCGGTGATGCCGTTGCTGGCGGCGTCGCCGAACACGCTCGCCACGGCGGTCCAGGCCTGCCCGTGATGCCCGACCGCGAAACCGAAGCGGCGATCCGGCACGAACGCGTTGGCCAGGGAGCGCTCGGCGAACAGGGTGTCGTTGTTGCTCTGCAGCCATTCGAGGCTCAGCGGCACCTTCATGTTGCCGAGCGTCAGGATCGTGTCCGGCAGCCCCGTCCAGGCCACGAAGGCGTCGTTGATCGGCAGGAGCGGGTCGCTGAAATCGTACTGGAAGGCGACCACCCAATCCTTCCCGATGGTGAGCGTCGGCTCGATCCAGGAGCGGCGCACCGCGACGCTGTCGGGAAAGGTCGCGGCGAGGCCCGGCCGGCTGAAGCTGGCCGCACCAGAATCCAGGTGGAGGCGGCCACCGATCTGGAGCTTCATCTCCGGCTCGGGAACGGTGAAGGTCAGGCCCTTCGCGTCGTAGCGCAGGCGCTCGCCGGCGGGGCCGGCCATGCCCTCGATCGCATCCTCGGCCGCCCCGGCGGGCGAGGCGGCGGCCAGGGTCAGGACCACGAGGGCGGGGACGGGGCGCATGCCCGTCACCGGGCCATGGATCCGGTCCGGCGCCAATGACGGAGAGCAGGAATCGCCCGAATGATCGGGAGCGTGGCCCCGCGGTCCCGGCCCGTGCGCGGACCGAATCCCGGACCGACGGCCGATCAGCCTCCGGCGGACCCGTCGAGATGTGCCCGGATGTAGCGCCCCGCGCTCGCCAGGGACCGCCGGCCGGCCGCGACCTCCGGGTAGAACAGGTGCCAGGCATGGATCATGTGCGGCCAGACCTGCAGCTCGATCGCCACGTCCGCGGCCGCCGCCACCCCGGCGAGCCGCAGGGCGTCGTCGAGGAGCGTCTCCGCGGAACCGACCTGGATCAGCATCGGAGGCAGCCCGGCGAGGTCGGCGCGGATCGGCGACACCAGCGGGTCGTTGGGGTCGGCACCGTTGAGATAGGCGGCGGCGAGTTCGGCGAGGTAGGCCCGGCTGATCAGCGGATCGACCGCAGCCTTGGTGTCCAGGCTCGCCCCGGTGAGCGCGAGGTCGGTCCAGGGCGAGCTGAGCCAGAGGCAGCCGGGCAGGGGCAGGCCCCGCGCGCGCAGGGTCAGGGCCACGGCCACCGCGAGGC
>NZ_VRVD01000779.1:0-1949 GCF_008040015.1 Methylobacterium sp. WL18
GGCCAGGAGGCGGGACGAGCGGCCCAGCCGACCGGATCCGCACCGCGACGTCCGCGGCACCGGTGCCCGCTTGTGAATGGCCAAAGGATTCACGCGCCGGGTTACGGGCTGCTCGCGTTCGGTCAGAAGGTTCACGCCGAAAATGACGAGCGCCCTCCCTCCCCCCTCTGCGGGGGAGGGTGGCCCCTGCGTCAGCAGGGGTCGGGCCGGGACGAAGTCCCGCAAGAGGGGAGCGCCGTTTCCGGAGAGGTCGCGTCGCGCGCCACATCCTCCAGCGTCGCGCTGCCCCTCTCCCGACCCCCTTCGGGGGCCACCCTCCCCCGCAGAGGGGAGAGGGAGATGCGCGTGTCCCTGGCCGGTGACCTCGTCCGGCAGCGAAGTGTCAACATCGCCACCCGCTCGGCAGAGGCGAGGCGGCGCGTCGCACACGGGTCGGCCTATGGACATCGCAAGGCTCCGCAAGATTGGGGCAGCGCGGCGGGGCGAGGGACGCACGGTCATGGATCCGGTCCTGGAAGCGGGGCGCTACTCGACGATGAAGCCGACGCGGCCACGATAGGTGCGCCCGAGCGGGGCGGCGCCGACCTTGCCGTAGAGGCGGTTGACCTGCCCGAGCAGCACCGCCTGCCCGTCGGTGGCGTCGACGAAGTTGTCGTCGGGCCGGGTCACCTGCTTGGGCTCCATCGCCCGGGCGATGTAGGGGGTGCACATGATCATCAGCTCGGTCTCCATGCGCTGGTAGTCCCGGGACCGGAACAGCGTGCCGAGGATCGGCAGGTTGACCAGGCCGGGCAGGCCGGTGATCGCCTGCTTGTTGACCTGCTGGATCAGGCCGGCGGTCATCATCACGCCGCCCGAGGGCAACTCGACCGTGGTCTCGGAACGGCGCACCCGGGTGCCCGGGATGGCGGTGGTGACGCCGTCGTTCGTGTAGTTGAAGCTGTTCTGGGGATCGATCTCGGTCACATCGGTGGCGACGCGGATCGATATGCGGTTGTCGGCCAGCACAACGGGGGTGAAGCTCAACGCCACACCGTAGGGCTTGAAGGTGATCCCCGGCGCAGAACAGATGCCGCCGACACAGCTCGATGCCGCGGAAGGCACCGGAAACTCGCCGCCGGCCAAGAACTTCGCCGCCTCACCGGAGATCGCGGTCAGCGTCGGCTCCGCCAGAACCCGTGAGACACCGGCCTGCTCGAAGGCCTTGAGGGTCGCCTGCAGCGAGAAGCCGGCCCCCTGGATCGAGGCCTGGATCTGGTTGCCGGTGGGTGTCGTTCCGCCCGTGATCGGGAACGGCAGGTTGTTGGTCAGGGCCGGCGACGCCGCCGACCCGAGCGGATTCAAGGCCGACCAATTGCCGGTCATGTTGATCCCGAACTGCTTCAGGACGTTGCGGGACACCTCGACCACGGTGACGCGGAGCATCACCTGGTCCTTGTTGCGGATCGTCAGGTTGTTGATCACCGCGCCCCGCGCCCCGGCCGAGACGCCGCCGCTCGGCGCACCGGTGGCGGCCGCGGCCCCGCCCAGGCCGACGAAGGCGTTGGCGATGTCGATCGCCTGCTGGGCGTCCGAGGAGGAGTTGACCGAACCCGACAGCAGGACCGAGGCGCCCGACGAGCGCACGTCGAAGCGACCGCCCGGGATGCTCTGGCCGAGCAGTTCGCGCAAAGTCCCGAGGTTCAGGTCCCGGGCCACGGTCACGTCGAGGGCGGCGATCTGGCGGCCCTCGGCGTCGAGGATGAAGATCGAGGTCGCGCCGTCGGCCATGCCGATCACGAACACCTTCCGGGTCGAGCGGACCACCGCGTTGGCCACCGCCGGGTTGGCGACGAACACCTCCTTGGCGTCCCGCGGCAGGTCGACGATCACCGAGCGGCCGGCGGTCAGCTCGACCCGGCGGGACGAGGCGGCCTCCGCCGAGCCGACGGTGAGCACCGGGGCGGGCC
>NZ_VRVD01000077.1:0-12573 GCF_008040015.1 Methylobacterium sp. WL18
GTGCCGGTGGAGCACGCGCTGGGCGGCGGCTGGCCCTCGGCGCTCGCGGTCTGGGCGCTGCCGGCCCTGGTTGCCGCTTTCCTTTGGATTCCGTTCGCCCGCCGCACGGCCTCGACCCGGGCGCCCTCTGCCGGGCGGCTGCTGCGCGATCCGCTGGCCTGGTGGGTCACGGGCTTCATGGGCCTACAATCCTCCCTGGCCTACACGCTGTTCGGCTGGCTGCCGCTGTTGCTCCAGGCGCGCGGCCTCTCGGCCCTGGATGCCGGCCTCTACGCCTCGCTGATGACCTTGGTCCAGGCGCCCGGCGCGCTGATCACCGCCATGCTGGCAGCCCGCGCGCGGGATCAGCGCGCCTGGATCGTGGCGATCCCGGGGCTCACCGCGGCGGCGTTTCTCGTGCTGGCCTTCGGACCCGAGACCCTACGGATCCCCGCGGCCTGCGCCCTCGGCTTCGGCATCGGCGGCTGCTTCGGCCTGGGGCTGACCCTGATCGTCCTGCGCGCCGCCGATGCCGCCAGCGCCGCCGGCCTCTCGGCCATGGCGCAGGGCATCGGCTATACCGGCGCCTGCCTCGGGCCCCTCGCCTTCGGGCTCGCCCACGAGGCGACCGGCGGCTGGGGTCTGGCCGGTGGGCTGTTCGTCACGATCGCGCTCGCCGCGATCCTGGTCGGCCAGGCCGCCGGCCGCGATCGCAAGGTCAGCGCCGCCGCTCCGGAGGCCGGGAGCGGTCACCTCCAGCCGGTGACGACGCTCTGCAGCTCGGATCCTGCGCGCAGCGCTTGAGCGCAGCCGCCGGAACGTCCTTGACGGACCGGTCCGCCGCCGCTCGATTACGCAGAGTATTGCGACTCGGGCGCCGCCTCTTTCGGCCGGCGTCCCGCGCTGGGTGGACGGCATGACACGTATCGAACGGTCCGGGATTCGGCTGGCCGCCGCCGCCATGATGGCGCTCGCCGTGATGGCGGCGGCTGCGGAGGCGCGCGGGTTCGGGGGCGGCTACTCGGGTGGCGCGATCGGGCCACGGATCGGAGCCTGGGGGCGACCGCTCGGACCGGTGCGGCCGGGCCCGGGACTCGGCTGGCGCGGGCCCGGCTACGCCTTCCGGCATCCCGGCTATCACCGGCACTGGCGTGGCGGCTACGGCGGTGTTTACGGCTACGGGCTCGGCGGCCTGGGCCTCGGGTTCGGCCTGGGCGGCCTGTGGGGCGGCTTCGGTGACCCGTTCTTCGACGACGGCTACGTCTATGCGCCCCCGGCCTACGCACCCCCGGTCGATGTGGCACCCGCCGATGTCCCGCCCGTCGTCGAGGCGGAGGACCCGGCCGATCTGTCCGCTTCCGTCGCGGCCTGCGCCCGCCGCTTCAGAACCTACGATCCGGCCACGCAGACCTACATCGGCAAGGGCTACGTCCGGCGGCACTGCCCTTGAGCGCGGATCACGCTCTCGGTTGAGCCCAACGGAAAGGCCCCGCGGGTTCTCGCCCGCGGGGCCTTGCATCATTCAGGATCGGTGCGACGCGGAGTAGAAGGCTACTCGGCGGCCACCCGGTGGGCCTGCGAGCCGTCCGTGTAGGTCTCGGACTGCAGGCGCTTGTGCGGGGCGGCGCGGCCCGGCAGCGGCGGCAGGGCCTTGGCCTTCTCCAGATCGATGCCCGCACCCTCGGCGACGCGGCGGCCGTAATCCTCGTCGGCGTGCCAGAAGTGCCAGACCATCCGCAGCTGGATGGCTTCCGGGCACTGCTTCATGTCGCCGACGAGGTTGGCGATCAGGTCCTCACGCTCCCAATCCTGGAACGAGCGGTACCGGACGCCGGCCTGGGTGTAGTCGTCCTCGGTGCGCGAGGTCTGGTAGCGGCCGAGCTGGCCCTGTACCGGCTGGTGGTAGTCCTTGGCCGGCTTCGGGGCCTCGCGTAGGCCCTCGGCGAGCGTCGAGGGCTCGTAGTTGATGTGCTTGTTCGGACCGGTGCCGTCGACCGAATAGGTCATCTGGCCGTCCCGCTGGTTCGAGTAGACCTTCACGCCGGGCTGCGGCGCGTTGATCGGCAACTGCAGGTAGTTGGCGCCGACGCGGTAGCGCTGCGTGTCCGAGTACGACAGCGTCCGGCCCTGCAGCATCTTGTCGTCCGAGAAGTCGATGCCGTCCACCAGGACGCCGGTACCGAACGCCGACTGCTCGACCTCGGCGAAGAAGTTGTCCGGCACCCGGTCCAGCACCATGCGGCCCACCGGCAGCAGCGGGAACTGGTCCACCGGCCACAGCTTCGTGTCGTCCAGCGGGTCGAACGACAGGTGGTCGTTCGGGCCGTCCGGCATGATCTGCACGCAGAACTCCCACTCGGGGAAGTTGCCGGCCTTGATGTTGTCGTAGAGGTCGCGCGTCGCGTGGCCGACGTCCTTGCCCTGGATCTCCGCGGCCTGCGCGGAGGTCAGGTTGCGCACGCCCTGCTTAGGCTCCCAGTGGAACTTGCAGAGCACCGCTTCACCCTGGTCGTTGACCAGTTTGTAGGTGTTGACGCCCGAGCCTTCCATTTCGCGATAGTTGGCCGGGATGCCCCAGGGCGACTTGAGGTGCGTCACCATGTGGATCGCTTCGGGGTGCTGGGCCACGAAGTCGAAGAAGCGCCACGCCTCCTGGCGGTTGGTCACCGGGTCCGGCTTGAACGCATGAATCATGTCGGGGAACTTGATCGCGTCCCGGATGAAGAACACCTTCAAGTTGTTGCCGACCAGGTCCCAGTTGCCGTCGACGGTCTTGAACTTCACCGCGAAGCCGCGCGGGTCGCGCTCGGTCTCCGGGCTCTCCTTGGCGCCGGCCACGGTGGAGAAGCGCACGAACATCGGCGTCTTCACGCCGGTCTCGTTCAGCACGCGGGCGCGGGTGTACTTGGAAGCCGGTTCGTTGCCGATCTTGCCGTAGGCCTCGAAGTAGCCGTGGGCGCCGGCGCCGCGGGCGTGGACCACGCGCTCCGGAATCCGCTCGCGATCGAAATGCGTGATCTTCTCGATGAACTGATAGTTCTCGAGCGTCGCCGGGCCGCGCTCGCCGACCGTCCGGGTGCTCTGGTTGTCGCGGACCGGATGGCCCTGGCGTGTGGTCAGGATCGGGCGTTGATCGCTCATGCGTCTCATCTCTCCGTGATGCCTGTGATCGGCATATGGGGCCGACTCAGCAGACTGGAACCGTTCCGACCAGGTTATGGACCTCCGCGGGGGCGTTGGCTAATGCATCGTCGCAAACGCCGTGATAGACGTAGCCTATGAACCTGTCGGGCCTGTCGCTGCGCGATCTCGAGTATGTGGTCGCCATCGCCGACGAGGGCCATTTCGGCCGGGCGGCCGAGCGCTGCAACGTCAGCCAGCCGACCCTGAGCGTCCAAGTCCGCAAGCTCGAAGCGTCCCTCGGCCTGACTTTGTTCGAGCGCTCGAACCGCCGGGTACTGCTCACGGAAGCCGGCCAGGGGATCGTGCGGCAGTCGCGGATCGTCCTGGCCGAGGCCCAGCGATTGCTGGCGCTCGCCACCGAGGGCCGCGGCTCGCCGCTCACCGGCCGGCTCGTGCTGGCCGCGATCCAGACGCTGGGCCCCTACTTCTTCCCACTCGTGCTGCGGCCGCTGCGCCAGCAATACCCGCTGCTGACCCTGTCGCTGTCCGAATCCCGCACCGCCGAGATCGTCGAGGGCCTGCGCGACGGGCGCATCGACGCCGCCCTGGTCTCCCTGCCCCTGCCCCCGGTCGGGCTGGCGGTGGCGCCGCTCTTCGTCGAGCCGTTCTGGTTGGCCTGCCCGGCCGAGCATGCGCTCGCCCGCGGCGGCGCCCTGTCGGCCACGGAGATCGCCGGGCCGGACCTGCTGCTGCTCGACGAGGGCAACTGCCTGCGCGACCAGGCGATCGCGGCCTGCGGCGCCGGTTCCTCCGTGGGGCGCCACGCCACCAGCTTGGAGACTCTGCGCTCGATGGTGGCGGCGGGGACCGGATACACCCTGCTGCCGGCGCTCGCCGTGCCCGCCGGCCCCGACCCGACCGGCTTGACCGTCACCCGGGCCTTCGACGTCGACGGCCCCGGCCGCACCATCGCGCTGGCCTGGCGGGCGAGCGATCCCCGCGCGCCTGGGCTGGCAAACCTGGCGGCGTTCTTCCGGGCTCATGCGCCGGCCGGCACGGCCGCCTGCCGGGATGGGGCGGCATAGGTTTCGAGGATCTGGGTTCTGAGGCACGGCCGTTCGTTGACCTGCCCCGTCATCCCGGGGCGCCGTAGGCGAGCCCGGGATCCAGATCCGCCGACGGCGCATGGTCTTGTCGCAACTCAGTCTTTCGATGCCACACTTCCGGAATGCCGGGGTGATTCATATCGCAGAGGGCTGCTCCGCCGAACCGTATCGCCAGCGCGCGGAGGAACGTCCAATCCGCACCGGCTCCACACACGATCCGCAATGTGATGTGTGATCACCCGCCGGATCCGACAGAATGCCCCGGCCGGCGCGAGACGGCGACCCATAGGAGCACGTGCATGCGGCGCAGACTGATCGCGACCCTGGTCGCCCTCCTCGCCCCCGCGGCGGCCCGGGCCGAGCCGCATGACAGCTTCGCCCGCATCGACGCCATCGACCGCGCCTCCCTGGTGATGACCGTGGAGGCCGGCATCGTGCCGCGCGATCTCGGCGCGCGGATCGCCCGCGCGCTCGATCAGGTCGCCGCGGATGCCGCCCGCCCGGGGGCCGAGCGGCCCGACGACTACCTGCGGATCGAGCCGCTGATCACCGCCATCGCCGGACCGGACGCCACCCGGATGCATTCCGGCCGCAGCCGTCAGGACATCATCCCGACCGTGCTGAAGCTCGACCAGCGCGACCGGCTGCTCGACCTCGCCGAGGCCCTGGACAAGACCCGCGCCGCCCTCCTGGACGTCGCGGAGCGGGAGGCCGATACGATCGTCCCGGCCTATACCAACGGCGTGCAGGCCCAGCCGACGACGCTGGGCCATTACCTGCTCGGCTATGCCGGGGCGCTGGCCCGCGATGCGGATCGCCTGCGCGAGACCTGGGCGCGCGTGAACCTGTCGCCCTTGGGGGCCGCGGCGCTCGGCACGTCGAGCTTCCCGGTCGATCGCGTCCGCCTCGCGGGGCTGCTGGGCTTCGACGCACCGGTGGAGAACAGCTACGATGCCGGCCAGCTGGCACCGATGGATCTCGGCCTGGAACTGACCGGCCTGTCCGCCAACCTCGCCACCACGGCCGGCAGCTTCGCACAGGACCTCTACGCGCAGTACCACCAGACCCGGCCGTGGATCCTGCTGCGCGAGGGCGCGCTGACCGGGCCGAGCAGCATCATGCCGCAGAAGCGCAACCCAGTGGCGCTGTACAGCCTGCGCATGAAGGCGAGCGACGTGGTCGGCGCCGCGCAGGCCTTCGTCATCATGGCCCACAACGTCGATTCCGGCATGCCGGACTACAAGCGCAACCAGGCCGAGCCCCCCGGCCGGACCGTCTCCGAGGCCGCCGAGACCTGCCGGCGCTGGACGCGGGTCCTCGACGGGCTGGTGATCGACCGGGACCGGGCCGCCGACGAGGTCGCGGCCGATTATGCCACCACCACGGAACTCGCCGACACGCTCCAGCGCGTGGCCGACGTGCCGTTCCGGCTGGGCCACCATTTCGCCTCCGAGCTTGTGAGCTACGGCCGCAGCCACGACCTGCGCCCGGCCGACCTGCCGTTCACCGAGGTGAAGCGGATCTACGCGGAGGCTGCGGCCGGCTCGGGCCTGAAGCCCGACCTGCCCCTCGACGAGGCCCGGTTCCGGGCCGCCCTGTCGGCCCGCGGCATGATCGACGCCGCGAAGGGGCTCGGCGGACCGCAAGCCCCGGAGGTCCGGCGCATGCTGGCGGCCGCCCGGACGCGGCTCGATTCAGACCGGACCTGGCTGGCCGAACGCCGCACTGCGCTCGCGGCGGCACGTGGGCGGCTGGATGCGGCATTCGCGGATCTTAGAAAGGGTCCGTAGGATAATTCCCGTTAAAACGACCCTCCCGCCCACCTCCCCATCCCGAGGTGCCCGCATCGCCGGGCCTCGAAGGAGCCGTCCGCCGGCCACGCGATCCCCGGAGGGCTCCTTCGAGGCCTCGGGTTCGCTGCGGCACCTCGGGATGGGGGAGTGGGTGGGATTGGCCGGCGGAGAGCCCTACGCGCTCGACATAGCTTCGCCTTGAGAGAAACGTATTCGTGCAACCCTGCATGAACACCGAACGTCGCCAGCCCCGACATCGACATTCCAGAAAATCTTTGCCGTGACAGGGCCTAGATTGCAGTGTAGCGCGCCTCCGCCCGGCAATCCGTGCGGGTGAATCCCCACCGGTCGCCTTGCCCTCCTCCCGCACCCTCGGCCTCTGGGCCGCCCTCTCCGTCGCGTCGGCGGCCGTCTCGATCGTTCTGCTGCATGCGGGGTTCCCCGCCGCGCTCCTGCTCGGGCCGATGATCGCGGCGATCGCCTTCGGGGTCGGTGGCTCCCGCCTGCATGTGCCGCGCTTCGCCTTCAACGCCGCACAGGCGATGATCGGCTGCCTCGTGGCCCATGCGGTCACCGGGCAGATCGCCCAGACCCTGTTCGAGGATGGGCCGCTGATCGTCGCCGTGGTGCTGGTCACCGTGGCGGCGAGCGGATTCGTGGGCTGGATCCTGACACGGCTGCGGGTCCTGCCCGGGACCACGGCGGCCTGGGGCTCCTCCCCCGGCGGCGCCTCCGCCATGGTGGCGATGGCCGAGGATTTCGGGGCCGATCCGCGGCTCGTGGCCTTCATGCAGTATGTGCGGGTCGCCGCCGTGGTGTTCTCGGCCTCGCTGGCCGCCCGGTTCCTGATGGAGGCGCCGGTCCCGGGCGCCGCCGCCGGGGCGGCCGAGGTGACCGGATTACTCTCGCTGCTGGCGACGCTGGCGGTCGCATTGGTCGGGGCCGGCGTTGCCCTGTCCCTGCGGGTCCCGGCCGGAGCGCAGATCGGCCCGATGGTGCTCGGCAGCCTGCTCCATGCCAGCGGCCTTGTGCGGATGTCCCTGCCGGCACCGATCCTCGAACTCGCCTATGCCTGCATCGGCATCTATGTCGGCCTGCGCTTCACCCGCGAGACCCTGCGGCTGACCTTTTCCGCCCTGCCCGGCATCCTGGCGGCGACCTTCTCGGTGATCGCCCTGTGCGCCGCCTGGGGCTGGGGCCTGACCTTCCTTCTGCCGATCGACCTACTCACCGCGGTGCTGGCCACCAGCCCGGGCGGGCTTGATTCCGTGGCGATCATCGCGGTTGGCTCGAAGGCGGACGTGTCTTTCGTGCTGGCGGTGCAGACCCTGCGCCTGTTCGTGGTGCTGCTGACCGGGCCGCTGCTGGCCAAGTGGATCAGCCGGTCGGTCCCGGAGGGCGCCGCCCGATGAACGCCCTCGTCCTCGCCTTCCTCAATTCCTGGCGCGGTCTGCGCCACGGCGCCCGCACCGAGCGGGCGGTGCGGCAGGAGCTGGTGCTGCTGGCGCTCGGCGTGCCGGTGGCCCTGCTGCTGGGCGCGACCCTCTGGGTCCGGGTCGCCCTGATGGTGAGCCTGCTGCTGATGCTGGCCGCCGAGTTCCTCAACACCGCCGTGGAGAAGCTCTGCGACCACGTCCACCCCGGCCACCACCCGATGATCGGCACCGTCAAGGACTTGGCCTCCGCCGGGACCTTCATGGCGCAGATGGCGGCCTTGCTGGTGTGGGTGGCGGCGCTCGTGGAGCGGGTGGGTTAGCAGGCGCGCGGTTCACCACGATCCGATGCGGTGGATGCGCCCAGCGGTGTCGATACGTATCACGCCGCCGGGCTTCCGCAGCGCCTCGTCCGCCGCTTTGAGGAGCTTTCGGAACAGCAAGCTTGTCTGGCTCGGCGGCAATGACGGCAACAGGATCAATCCGGGATGGGCCGGCATCCGCGCAGCGAGGGCCAGGAAATCGCCCGCGTTCACCGTAACAATGATGGCTCCGACCGCACACCCGAAGGCGAAGATCGCTGCATCTGTCGCCTGCCGTCCAAGCTCGGCCACCGCGACGGTGCGTTGTGCCGTGTGGCCCAAGCCTTCAGCGATGCCAACCAGGGATTTCGGGCAGCATTCGTCAAGAAGGAGGTACAACGCTGCGCGCCTTCCGGGGCGGGCGGCCCTGACGCGGGCTGACGCGGTCGAACAGGATCGCCGCGGAGACCTGATCGGACGTCAGGTCGAACTCCTCCGCCAACGACTCCGGGGAAGCGCCGTGCCTCACCATGTCGGCGACGTGCCGCGCCGGGATCCGTGTCCCGCGTAAAACGGGTTCGCCGCCCATGATCTCGGCGTTCTGTTCGATCGCCTCGTTGCGCAGCCGATCGAGGATTTGCAGCCGGTCCGCAAGTTCGGCTTCCACCGCATCGAGGGCGACACTGAGATGGCTGACCTGAGCTGTGTTCCGCCGCGCATCGTGCGCTGCGGCGATCGCATTGCGCAGGCGCTGCCGCAGGGCCGGGGTCAGATCGACACGCAAGTCGCGCACGGTGGCCAGATAAAGCAGATCCGCGCTGCCGATTTCGCGCACGGGCTTACCATGCCCTGAGACGATCCCGGCATCGATCTCACTGTTCACCCCACGCACGCTGGATTGCGTAACGAACGCGGCTTCCGGGACTGTCAGGGCAAGGCGGGCCAGAGGCATTGAAACGCATCCACACTCGTGGATGAATTTAAGGCGCGCCCGACAATGGCGCAACATCATTCGGATGCCCGTGCCACCCCTCGGACGGGGGCGCTAGGGCGAAAATGAGAATGTTTGCCATGCTGGATCGGAATAGAGACCGTTCGGCATGGCGACCATGAACGTATCGTTGCCCGATGCGCTGAAGGACTGAGTCGAGTCTTAGGCTGAGACTGGGCGCTTCAGCAGCGCCAGCGACGATGTCCGCGACCTGATCCGCCGCGAGCAGGAGCGCAGCGACGGCCCTGCACAGCTTCAGACGCCGATTGCCGAAGGGTTCGACAGCGGCCTCGGTGACCGGTCATTGGTAAAGTCCTGGCTGAGGCCTGGGAGCGCGTACGGGCTTCCGCAAATCTGTGACCATCCGGACGACGCGATAGGCGGATCGCGATCAGTTCGCGATCTACATGGCTGGCGCTGCCGCCTTCGGCAGCGACCGGGCCGAGCGGTCCTGTGCAGGGCTGAAGGCGCTGTTCGCCCTGCTCGCTGAGAATCCGCTGATGGCGCGCCTGCGGGCTGACATCGTGCGGCCGGTGCGGCTGTATCCGTATCGTGCACATGTCGTCGCGTCTGTCGAGCCAGCGGACAGCATCCTGATCGTCCGCGCCCTGCCGGGCCGCCAGGATTGGGCGTGGTATCTGACCTGACAAGACCCCCGCTCGCATCTCGCGGCGCGAAGGTCTATCTCCGGCCAACCGCGTCCCGCGACCCAAGTCCCAAGAAAATGACCGACTACATCCGTAAGATCCTGACCGCCCGCGTCTACGACGTGGCGATCGAGAGCCCGCTCGATCCGATGCCGCGGATGACGCAGCGGCTCGGCCGGCCCGTGCTGCTCAAGCGCGAGGACCTGCAGCCGGTCTTCTCGTTCAAGCTGCGGGGCGCCTACAACAAGATGTCGGGGCTGAGCCCGGACCAGATCGCCCGGGGCGTCGTCTGCGCTTCGGCGGGCAACCATGCGCAGGGCGTGGCGCTGGCTGCGGCCAAGCTCGGGGCCCGGGCGGTGATCGTGATGCCGCGCACCACCCCGTCGATCAAGGTCGATGCTTGCCGAGCCCGCGGCGCCGAGGTGCTGCTGCACGGCGACGCCTTCGACGAGGCCCTGGCCCAGGCCAAGATCCTGGAGGCCGAGCAGGGCCTGACCTTCCTGCACCCGTTCGACGATCCCGAGGTGATCGCCGGCCAGGGGACCATCGGCAAGGAGATCCTGGAGCAGCATACCGGGCCGATCGAGGCGATCTTCGTGCCGGTGGGCGGCGGCGGGCTGGCGGCCGGGATCGCGACCTTCGTGAAGTACCTGCGGCCGGGCACCAAGGTGATCGGCGTCGAGCCGGAGGATGCCGCCTGCATGGCGGCTGCGCTCGCCGCCGGCACCCGGGTCAGCCTGCCCTCGGTCGGGCTGTTCGCCGACGGCGTCGCCGTGCGCCAGGCCGGCGAGGAGACTTTCCGGCTCTGCCGGGAGCATCTCGACGAAGTCATCACGGTGGACACCGACGCGATGTGCGCGGCCGTCAAGGACATCTTCGACGATACGCGCGCCGTTTCCGAGCCGTCAGGCGCCCTGAGCCTGGCCGGGGCCAAGCTCTACGCCGAGCGCGAGGGCGGAAACGGCACCCTGATCGCGATCTCGTCGGGGGCGAACCTCAACTTCGACCGTCTGCGCCACATCGCCGAGCGGGCGGAGATCGGCGAGCAGCGCGAGGTCCTGCTCGGCGTCTCCATCCCGGAGCAGCCCGGCGCCTACCGGGCGTTCATAAGGGCGCTCGGGCCGCGGGCGATCACCGAGTTCAACTACCGCCACGCACCGGGCTCCGAGGCGCAGATCTTCGTGGGCATCAACATCGCCGGCGGCAAGCGCGAGAAGCAGGGGCTGATCGGCGACCTGCGTGAGGCCGGCTACCGCGTGCTCGACATGAGCGACAACGAGATGGCCAAGGTCCATGTCCGCTACATGGTCGGCGGCCGGGCGGTGGGCGTCGCGCACGAGCGGCTGTTCCGCTTCCAGTTCCCGGAGCGGCCGGGGGCACTGATGAAGTTCCTGGACGCGCTGGGGCCCGGCTTCGACATCACCCTGTTTCACTACCGCAACCACGGCGCCGATTACGGCCGGGTGCTCGCCGGCATCGCGGTGCCGCCGGCCGAGCGTGCCCGGTTCGATGCGGCGATCGAGGCGTTGGGCTACCCGGCCACCGACGAGACCGAGAACCCGGCCTACCGGCTGTTCCTCGACGGCGAGGCGGCCTGACCGTCAGCCGTCGACGGTATCGACCGAGACCACGTCCGCCGTCGCGCGCAGTTTCGTGGCGATCGCCTCGAAGCTCGTGCGCGACAGCCGGACGAAGGTGACGGTGACTTCGTCGAGATCCGGGTCGGAGGCCGGGCGGGTGGTGAACTGGCGAACCCGCGAGGCGCGCTCGCCCGTGACCTCATGGAGCGTGTCGATCGACATCGTGCCCCTGCGGACGGTCATGCGCAGGGTCTGCGACCGCATCCGCTCGCGCCAGCGCTCCTCGAACGGCTTGATCCCGGCCAGGATGCCGACCACCAGGGCCGTCGTGGCCAGAGCCGGCACGTAGAGCCCGCTGCCCACCGCCAGGCCGATGGCCGCCACGCCCCACAGGCTCGCCGCCGTGGTAAGCCCCTTCACGACCTCGCCCCGCAGCAGGATCGTCCCTGCCCCGAGGAAGCCGATGCCGGACACCACCTGCGCGGCCATGCGCGAGGGATCGAGCACGATGTCCTTGGTGCCGAGCACGTCGCTGAAGCCGAAGGCCGAGACGATCATGATCAGGCAGGAGCCGACGCAGACCAGCATGTGCGTCCGCAGGCCCGCCGCCCAGAGCAGCCGCTCGCGCTCCAGCCCGATGACGCTGCCGGCGAGCGCCGCCAAAGCGAGCCGGGCCACCATCTCCGCGTTGCTGATCAGAATCGCCTCCGTCTACCCGCCTCGCGCGGAAAGTTTCTGGAGAATCTGGCAGGGCGGATCAAGGCGGGTCCCGGGGTTCGATCGAGGTTCGACCGCGCACCCTGTCTTTCCGGACTCCGCTTCGCGGCGCCCCGGAATGACGACGCGGTTCGTTACGACGACATCGATCCTGCCGACCGCAAGGTTATTTCGCGATCTTCTCGCACTCAGGCGACCCCGAGCGCCGCCTTCTCGACTTCGTAGGCCGCCCGCACGGCGGCCGGACCGTAGGCCCGCTCCAGCCGCCGGACCGTGAAATGCGCCCGGGCGGTCGACTGGAAGTGGCTCATGAAGGCGGTGTTCACCGCGGCGCCGCCGAAGGCGCCCAGCACGGGGACGGCCTGGGCCGCGACCTTCTGCGAGACCACGAGGCCGAACCGGGCCGCGATCTGCGCCGTGAACCGGATCAGGGCAGGAGCCGACTGGTCGAGCAGGGTCTTGCTTCCGGCGTAGCGGGCCGCCTCCGCCAGGGTCTTGGCCAGGGCCGCCCGGACCGCGAAGTAGCCGCTCTCGGTCAGTGCCGAGCCCGCCTGGGTCTCGGCCGCGGTGCGACCGCCCAACGCGAAGACCTGTACGCAGGCGAGCGCGCCTTCCGGCGTTTCCAGGTCCTCGCCCTCGTCGCGGGCGATCTCGGCGATGGAGCGCAGCATCAACGTGGTCGAGACCGGCAGCTCGACGGCCAGGGTCGCCAGCCCGAACGCGCCGCCCAACGCCCCGGACAGGGCCGCGAACGCCTTGTGCTTGGTGTCGCCCGAGCCGAGCAGACGGGTCAGCCGGCTGTCCGCCCTGGCGACGCCCGCTTCGATCTCGGTCCCCGCCGCGGGCACGACGTCCCTGCGCGGCAGCGTCGCCAGGGCGACCCGCAGGGCGCCGCGCATCGC
>NZ_VRVD01000780.1:0-1947 GCF_008040015.1 Methylobacterium sp. WL18
GCCCCGCGCCGGTCCCGGCCCAGGCCCGCCGCGGAGCCGGCCGTCGACGGGGTGAACCCGGACACCGCCGGCGAGATGCCGCCGGAATAGCGGTCCGTCAGAGCATCGTCCTGCCCCGAAAGCCGGCGACCACCGTTCGGGACGATGCTTCAGGCCCGCCCGGCGGTCATCGACAGCATGGCCGGGTCGATGCCGTTGGCCCGCAGGGCCAATTCGTACTTGGCGTCGAGGTCGGCGTCGAAGATCAGCGCCGGGTCGGCCGGGCAGTTGAGCCAGCCATTGGCCATGATCTCGCTCTCGAGCTGCCCCGCCTGCCAGCCGGCATAGCCGAGCGCCAGCACGGCGCTGGCCGGGCCCTCGCCGCTCGCGATGGCGCGCAGGATCTCGACCGTGGCGGTCAGGCAGATGCCGTCGTCGATGATCAGCGTCGATTGCTGGATGTGGAAGTCGTCGGTGTGCAGCACGAAGCCGCGCCGACCCTCCACCGGGCCGCCCATCAGCACCGGCATGTGGCCGACCCGTTCGCGCAGCCGGATCGCGTCCGCCTCCGGGGCGACGTCGAGCTGGACCAGCAGGTCCGGCATGCTGATGTCGGTCGCCGCCTTGTTGACGATGATGCCCATCGCGCCGTCGGCCGAATGGGCGCAGACGTAGATCACCGAGCGGGCGAAGCGCTCGTCGGCCATCCCGGGCATCGCCACGAGGAATTGTCCGTCGAGGAAGCTCGGGCCGGTGAGCGCGGACTGCACGGGCGACGCTGGGTTCGACATGCGCGTATGCTACGCGGCCCCCTCGCCTTGTCCAGCGGACAAAGCGCGCGTCGCCCCGGCCCCACCCGGCTGGAAAGGCGCTGTCGAATCTGCGGGCGGATCGCTATATATCCTCGCCCCCGGGCATTGGCCTTTGCATGGGCCTGACCTGGCCGCGAGAAGGAGGTGTCCCATGGCGGACGCTGCATCCCCGGCTGCCTTCGACATCGAAGCACAGCGCGCCCAGATCCAGCGGGCGCAGGAGGAGACGGGCAAGTTCGTCGCCGAGCAGCGCAAGCTGATGGCCGAGGCGGCCAAGCTGGCCACAGAGCAGCTCAAGATGTCGGCCGAGGCGGCCAAGCTCGGCCGCGACCGGGCGCTGGCGCCCTGGCAGGTCGCGCTCTCGGGCATGGCCGCGGGCGCGGCCTTCTTCGGGGCGGGCGCCGCCTTCATCAAGCTGCTCGGAGCGTGACGAGCTCCGCCGCCTCCGTCCTCGACAGGCGCGGGCCGCCACGCTAGGTCAGCCGCGATTGTCCAGCGCGCGATCCGAGCGTGCAGCAACGAGGGACCCGCGATGATTCAGGTCGGCGACCACCTGCCCCAGACGACCTTCCGCGTGACCGGCCCCGAGGGCCCGCTCGCCCGCACCACAGACGACGTGTTCAAGGGCCGTCGCGTGGTGCTGATCGGCGTGCCGGGCGCCTTCACGCCGAGCTGCCACCGCAACCACCTGCCCGGCTTCGTTTCCAAGAAGGACGAGATCACGGCCCGCGGCGTCGACGCCATCGCGGTCACCAGCGTCAACGACGTGTTCGTGATGGACGCGTGGTCGAAGGCCAGCGGCGCCGAGGGCCTGGAATTCCTGGCCGACGGCAATGCCGACTTCGCCAAGGCCATCGGCCTGGAGATGGACGGCACCGGCTTCGGCCTCGGGATCCGCTCCAAGCGCTACTCGATGCTGGTCGAGGACGGCGTGGTGAAGATCCTCAACGTCGAGGAGACCCCCTCGAAGGCCGAGGCGTCCGGCGCCGAGGCGCTGCTCAAGGTCCTCTAGGCCATCGGGGCTTCGCGCCCCGTACCCATCCCGCGTCAGCTCCGGTACGCGCTGGCGAGGTCGATGTCGTCCAGCGCGTCGTGGTGCAGGAGCAGCACGCCGGTCGCCGCCCCCCGGGGGCGCGCCGCCGGGGTGAAGCCGGCA
>NZ_VRVD01000781.1:0-1945 GCF_008040015.1 Methylobacterium sp. WL18
CTTTCGCGCGGCGGCTGGCCGGCGAGCCCGTGGCCCGCATCCTGGGCGCCTGGGAGTTCTGGGGCCTGCCGTTCCGGCTGGCGCCCGAGACCCTGGTGCCGCGCCCCGATACCGAGACCCTGGTCGCGACGGCGCTCGCCTGCGCCCCGGACCGGACCGCGCCGCTCCGGTGCCTCGACCTCGGCACCGGCTCCGGCTGCATCCTGGTGGCGCTCCTGAGCGAGCGGCCGAACGCCTTCGGTGTCGGCCTCGACCGGTCGTCGGAGGCCCTGCGCATCGCCCGGCACAACGCGGCAACCAACGGGGTCGGCGACCGGGCGGCTTTCGCGGTGGGGGATTGGTGTGACGCCCTCCGGGGCGGCTTCGACCTGGTGGTCTCGAACCCGCCCTACATCGTGCGCGACGTCATCCAGCACCTCGAGCTGGACGTGCGCCTGCACGATCCCCGCGCCGCCCTCGACGGCGGACCAGATGGCCTCGACGCCTACCGGCGGATCCTCGATGGGGTCCGGGACGCCACGCTGCTGGCGCCGGGCGGGCGGCTGGTGCTCGAGATCGGATACGATCAGGCCGAGGCGGTGCGGGCGCTCGCGCGCGGCGCGGGCTACGCCGACCTGGGGCTCGCGCGCGATCTCGCCGGTCACGATCGCGTGCTGACATTCGGCCTTTCATTCGGCCACACGGATGCCTAGATCGGCGACGACGATCGGTGCGCTGAGAAAATGCTTGTTGCAACTCCCTGGGAACGCTAGAGTCCGCTTGAAGATCGCGAACGGTTCGTTAAGACGGACGATTATACGGTCGGCAACGATCGCAGGTCGCCGCCCGGTTCGCTGATCCCCCGTATTGTTGGACTTGAGCGCGCGTGCGACTGCGCGGCAGTTCGACAACACTCGAACCTGACAATCGACTGGTTTCTGGCGTCTGTGCCCGGACGCGCGGTGCGAGGGATGGTCAGGCGAACGCGCGGACCGTGAGGCGGTCGACCGTGCGGCTTCACCGGGTGCATTTGGCCGGAGCGCGTCTGAAGATCGACGCCGGACGCCCCGAAGAACGTCGTTTGCGTGAACGAGGGTCACTGAAGACCGATGAGACCAAACCAGAATCGACGGATGCGCGGCCGCAACCGGCCGAAAGGTCCGAACCCGCTGACGCGCTCGTACGAATCCAACGGCCCAGACGTCAAAATCCGCGGCACGCCGCAGCACATCGCCGACAAGTACGCCCAGCTCGCCCGCGATGCGCAGGCGGCCGGCGATCCTGTGGCTGCCGAGAACTATTTTCAGCACGGCGAACACTACTTCCGGATCGTATCCGGCGCTCAGGAGCAGACCCGGCCGACGAATACCGGGGGATATGCCAGTCGCGCCTACGACGACGAGATGGACGAGGGTGACGACGACGGCCAGGGCAACGGCGCGTCGCAGAACGGCCAGCCCTACAACGGCTACGACGACGGCGACCCGGGCCAGCAGCCCCAGCCCTACGAGATGCGGCAGGACCTGAACCAGCAGCAGGACGGCCGTCAGCAGCAGGGCCGCGATCGCTTCCAGAACCGGGACCAGCGGCGCTTCGACAACAACGGCCGCCAGGATTACCGGCGCCAGGACCAGCCCCGGCAGGATTACCAGCGGCAGGATTCCCCGCGTCAGGACTATCAGCAGCGTCCCGACTACCGGCAGGACCGCCAGGATAACCGGCAGGACGGCCGGCAGGAGAATCGGCAAGACACCCGTCAGGACGGTCGGCAGGATTACGGCCGCCAGGATTACCGGCAGGACACGCGACAGGACGCCCGCGGCGATCAGAACCGCTACGAGTCCGGGCGGTCCGAGACCGCGCGTGCGGAGCCCCGGCAGCAGGAGAGCCGCCAGGACACACGCCAAGATGCGCGCCAGGACACGCGGCAGGACGCCCGCTCCGACGAGCGTCAGCCGCGCCGGAG
>NZ_VRVD01000782.1:0-1940 GCF_008040015.1 Methylobacterium sp. WL18
GTTACGGCTCGCACCCCTCCCAGGCCGCCCGTCGCATCCTGGCGGCCTGGGAGGGGTGCGAGCCGTAACCCCCGTCGGGCGCAGGCGGACGACACGGCGTCTCCGGGTGGACCGCCGCGGAGCGGTCGCCAGCGCCGCGAATGTATGCCTCACTCCGCGCCCGATTCGGAGCGCGGGGGTGGTGTTGCGGGCAGACCGATCGTCCTTTGGCTGGCGCTGGCTCGGCCGTTCGCTCGCGTTGCGCCGGGGGCAGGTGACCCGGCTTCTGATCGCGATCGCGGCGGGATACGGCGCCGGGCTGGTCTTTCCGGTCGCCACCCAGCGCATCGTCGATGCGATCGTGGCCGGGCAGGCCGACCTGCACCTGCTCGGGCTGGCGTTGCTCGCGCTCCTGTCGATCGCCGCCGAGGTCGGGCTCACCGCGTTCCGGGGGCGCCTGATCATCGCGCTGGCGGTCTTCCTCGACCGCCGGATCTCCCGCCGCGTCTTCGCCCACCTGCTGCGGGTGCGGATCGACGGTGCCGGCTTCAAGTCCGGCGAGGTCCTGAACCACTTCCAGCAGATCACGAAGATCCGGGACTTCGTCCTGCATCAGATCCCGAACACGGTGATCGACGCCGGCGGCGCGCTCGTCGCCTTCGGCTTGGTCCTCTACTACGACGTCGCGGTCGGGGCGGCGCTCGCGGTGGCGGCGCCGCTGATCGTCGTGATCGCCAGCAACCAGATCAGCGGCATCTGGAAATCCGCAAAGGCCTATTACCAGTCGATCAGCGTCCGTGACGGCACCCTGGCGGAGAGCGTCAACGGCCTGGCCACCGTGAAGGCGCTCGCCCTGGAAGCCGGGCGGATGCGGCGCTGGAATACGGTGACGGACAACACGCTTGCCGAACTGAGCGGCGTCATGGACTTGCAGCGGCGCTACGGGCTGCGGTCCCAGGCGGTCTCGCGGGCGATGACGCTGCTGGTCATCGGCGTGGGCTGCTGGCGGATCTATGGCGGCCACCTGACGGTCGGCGAGTTCCTGGCGATCCAGGTGGTCGCGGCCCGCATCACCGGCCCGCTTCTCGGCAGCGCCGACATCCTGCGCATGGCCCAGGAGGTGAACGTCGCGATCCGCGAGATCGGCGGCTTCCTCGGCATGCCCCGCGAGCGGGCCGGCCGCCATCCGCCGCTGCGCCGGATCGGCCCCGGCGGCATCCGCCTCGACGGCGTCTCGTTGACCTATCCGGGGGCGGCGCGGCCGGCGCTGCGGGATCTCACGGCGACCCTACCCGAGCGCGGCATCGTGGCCATCGTCGGACGCAACGGCTCGGGCAAGTCGACCCTGCTGCGCATCCTGCTCGGCCTGCAGCGCGACTATAGCGGCCGGGTCGAGATCGGCGGCGCCGATCTGCGAGACTACGATCCCCGATGGCTGCGCGGCCGGATCGGCACCGTGGATCAGGATACGATGCTGTTCTCCGGCAGCGTGCGCGAAAACCTCGCCGCGCAACGCCCGGATGCGGCGGCCTTCGACGCGGCCCTGGACTTCGCCGGGCTGCGCGGACTCGTCGAGACCCTGCCCGAGGGTCTCGAGACGTCCCTCGGCGAGGGCGGCCGGACCCTGTCGGGCGGCCAGCGCCAGCGCCTGTCGATCGCCCGTGCGGTGATCCGCAACCCGCCGGTGGCGCTCCTCGACGAGCCGACCGCCTTCCTGGACCCGGAAGCCGCCCTCGCGCTGGAGCGCAACCTCACGGCCTGGGGCCGCGAGCGGCTGCTGATCCTCGTCACCCACCATCTCGCCGCGGCGCGCAAGGCCGACCGGATCCTGGTCCAGGGCGATCGCTTGAAAGGAATGGATTTCGGTGTTGCCTTTTGCGTGATTCACAGGGGGCCTCGGTCTGGTGAGGCATCCGATGTCAGGCAAGGCACTGGTGGAGCATTTTTCGGCGTTGGAAGAC
>NZ_VRVD01000783.1:0-1936 GCF_008040015.1 Methylobacterium sp. WL18
GTTCCGCGGCGAGGGCGGCCCGAGCGCGCTGATGCGGATCGTGGCCGATTCGGCCGCCGCCGAGGCCGGCTCCGACCAGGAGGCGCCGACCCGCGCGGTGATCGAGGCGATGCCCGAGGGCTTCGTGGTCACCGATCCGGCCCGCCGGGTCCTGATGGCCAACGCCGCCTTCCTGGAGCTGGCGCAGCTCGCCACCGAGAGCCAGGCCCGGGGCCGCACCCTCGACCAGTGGCTCGGCCGCGAGGATACCGAGGCGCAGGCCCTGTTCGCCAGCCTCGTGGACCACGGTTCCGTGCGCCGCTTCGCCACCGTGATCCGCGGCACCTATGGCGGCGTCGAGGATGTCGAGGTCGCCGCCGTCTCGGTGCCCGGGTCCCGCCCGTGCCTCGGCTTCGCGATCCGCTCCGCCCCGCGGCGGATCCCGGAGGGGCGGCTCGCCGGCAGCCGCGACGTGCCGCGCTCGGTGGAGCAGATGGCCGAGCTGGTCGGCCGGGTCTCGATGAAGACCCTGGTCCGCGAGACTACCGACCTGATCGAGAAGCTGTGCATCGAGGCGGCCCTGCGGATCACCCGGGACAACCGCGCCTCCGCGGCCGAGATGCTCGGCCTCAGCCGCCAGGGCCTCTACGCCAAGATGCGCCGCTACGGCGTCGGCGACCTCGACTCACCGGCCGATGACGGGTGATTCTTTTTGAGGTTGGGGAAGGCGCGGCTGCCGGCTGCGTCCAGCGGGCCTGGCCGTAAGCGCCGACGCTTACGGCCTTTTCCCCTCCCCCTTGTGGGCTTGCGGATTCACACGTTGCAGTCGGATGGTTCTCGACCGCATGAGCAGTCTGTCCGAGGCCATCACGTGCCCACCCTCCCCCGCAGAGGGGGGAGGGAGACGCGCTTGGGGTTAGCGTCGGTCCACATCCACCGGGCGATGTGTGAAGATCGGGGCCGGCAGGGGGCGGGCCTATCGTAGCCCGACAGCGGGTGGGCGGCAGGCGTGGCCGAGGGCCGCCCCCCCCCCCACGGTGAAGCGCGGACGTTGCGCAAGTCGTCCGATCCGCATCACCCCGAGGGCGGACGGTCCCCCGTATCCGTGCCATACCGCATCCCGAGCGCACGCCGCG
This sequence comes from Methylobacterium sp. WL18, assembly GCF_008040015.1. Lineage (NCBI taxonomy): Bacteria > Pseudomonadati > Pseudomonadota > Alphaproteobacteria > Hyphomicrobiales > Methylobacteriaceae > Methylobacterium > Methylobacterium sp. WL18. The sequence goes on from NZ_VRVD01000783.1 coordinate 1,116, forward strand.
CGACAGCGAACGTCGAGCATGGCCACCATCACGTCGCTGCCGAACCGGTTCCTCAACGCCGTGAAGCGGTCGTTCCGGCAATTCCTCGCCCTGCCGCTGGCCACCGTGCTCGGCTTCGTGGGATTGAACGCCCTGATCTATCTCGCCGACCGGTCGTGGTCCGCCGGGCAGGCGCCGGCCGGTTTCCGGTGGCTCGGCGACCTGTTGGGCGACAGCGCCGCCCTGGGCAGCCTGCTGACCACCGTGGCGTCGAGCATCATCACGGTGACGTCGATCACCTTCTCCCTCCTGCTCATCGCCGTGCAGCAGGGCGCGGCCGCGCTCACCGCCCAGGTGACCGACCAGTTCATGGCCCGGCGCACCAACCAGTTCTACTTCGGGTATTTCGTCGGCCTGTCGGTCTTCGTCCTGATGACACTCGTGACCAATACCGGCTTTCACCGGCCGGTGTTCGGCACATCCCTGGCCCTGGTGCTGACCACTTCTGCGCTCTGCCTGATCATCGTGATGATCTACAACACGATCGACCAGATGCGGCCCGCCCAGATCATCCAGTTCATCCACGGCCGCGTGCTGGAGGCCCGCGCGACCGATCTGCGCCGGCTCGCCGCGACCCGCAGGACCGCCCGGGGCGACTGGCCGGTCGTCGCCGTGATCCGCTCCCGCGAGTGCGGCTACGTCGTCGGCTTCGACCTCGACCGGATCCAGGCGGCCCTGGACCGGCATGCGGGCGGGGCCGCGGAGATCGAGTTCGAGATCGCGGTCGGGACCTACCGGGCTCTGCACGATCCGCTGTTCCGGCTGCGCGGCCGGCCCGGCGC
>NZ_VRVD01000784.1:0-1931 GCF_008040015.1 Methylobacterium sp. WL18
GCGATCCTGCGCGGCGCCGGCCTGCCCTGCCCGGTGGTCAGCGTCGGCTCGACGCCGACCGCGCGCTACGCCGACAACCTCGACGGCATCACCGAGGTCCGGGCCGGCGTGTTCATGATCGGGGACCTGTTCCAGGCAGGCGTCGGCTCCTGCCGGATCGACGAGATCGCCCTGACCGTTTTGACCACCGTGATCGGCCAACAGCGGGAGAAGGGCTGGATCATCACGGATGCCGGCTGGATGGCGCTGTCCCGCGACCGCGGTACGGCGCGTCAGGCCGTCGATCAGGGCTACGGCATCGCCTGCGATCTGACGGGGCAGCCCTACCCGGACCTGATCGTGCGGGACGCGAACCAGGAACACGGGATCGTTGCCCTGCGGCCGGGCTCGTCGGCGCCCCTCCCCGACCTGCCGATCGGGGCCCGGCTTCGGATCCTGCCCAACCATGCCTGCGCCACCGGCGCCCAGCACGACCGTTACCATGTCGTCGCCGAAAGCCGACTGACCGGGGCGGTCTGGCCGCGCATCAACGGCTGGTGATGGCGGATCTTACCGCCCGTTCGAGACGGTCCGGACCGGACGGTCCGAATGATCCATCACCAGGCGGCAGCCGGCGCTGAGATTTGGCCGCTGCTGGCGCAGGCAAGCCGTGATCGCCGCCACGTTGGGGATCTGGGCGGCGCAGAGCCGCATGACGTCCGGGGTGCACGCCGCGCGGTCGGCGCGGGATTGTGCCAGCGCGGGCGCTGCGCCGGCGATCAGGGCGAGCAGAGCGAACGTGGCGGACTTCATCGAAACGTATCCTCAGACGGATGATGGAGCGGCTGTTAAAGCCGAGCCTCGAAGTGCGGCGTGAACGCCGCGACACACCGAAATATCCACCGCGCGACCGCCCTATTCTGTCGCAGCGCCGGGATTGCGCGGTGCCGAGCGGCACCTCGCCCGGACACCCTGCAAGGCGTCCGACGCGATCAGGGTCTTGTCACCGGCGTGATCGCCCCGGTCGCCACGGGCTCGATCTGAGACGCAGCGACGTTGGCCGGCGCCTTTTGCCGATCGAGCTTGTCCGCTGAGACGAGAGCCGCGGTGATCAAGGCCACCGCCGCTATCGTCGCCTTCAAGACCTCCCAGATTCGCGTAAGCATGGCTGAGTCCCAATGGCGTCACTGGATCTTCAGCATGTCTGCCTGGGGCGAAGCTGTTCAACACGCCCGCCCGGCGCCGTCTCATCGATCCGTGACTTCCGGATCTTCGACGGCGACCCTTCCCAAAACCTTTCCGGTCCACCGTTCCGCACTCATGCGCCGAGACCTGATGCATCCGGGCCTCACCTGGAAGCGGAGTCCGCCGCAGCCTCCGCGGCCATGGCCTCGAAGACCAGCGCATGCCGCAGCGCCAGCGCCTCGACATCGTACGTGTAGCCGCCGCCGATCACCGCCACGACCGGGATGGCGCGGGCGCGGGCCTGCGCGATGACGAACCGGTCCCGGGCCAACAGGCCTGCATCCGTCAGGCAAAGCCGCCCGAGACGGTCGTCGCGGTGCGGGTCGACCCCGGCATTGTAGAAGACCAGATCGGGCGCCAGCGCGTCGAGAAGCGGCGGCAGCCGGGCGCGCAGCACGTCGAGGTAGCCGCCGTCATCGAGACGGTCCGGTAGGCCGATATCGAGGTCGCCGGCGATCTTCTGAGTGGGATAGTTGTTCTCGCAGTGGATCGAGAGCGTGAACAGCTCCGGGCAGAGCGCCAGACAATCCGCGGTACCGTCGCCTTGGTGGACATCCAGATCGACCACCAGGACACGCCGCACTGCGCCCTCCGCCTGCAGCGTGCGGGCGGCGACCGCCACGTCGTTCAGCACGCAGAAGCCCGCACCCTGAAGCCGCCGCGCGTGATGGCTGCCGCCGGCCGCGCTCCCGGCCAGCCCCTCGGCC
>NZ_VRVD01000785.1:0-1925 GCF_008040015.1 Methylobacterium sp. WL18
GCCCTCGCGGTCGCGCGGCCCGCCCGCGCCGGCGAACCCGGCCTCTATCGCCGGGGCAACGACGCCGATCCCGAGACCCTCGATCCGCACCGCTCGTCCACGGTGGCGGAAGCGCACATCCTGCGCGACCTGTTCGACGGCCTCCTGACCTACGACAATCACGGGGCCATCATCCCGGGCGCCGCCCGGTCCTGGACCGTCTCCGATGACGGCCTGACCTTCCGGTTCGACCTGCGTCCGGACGGCCGATGGTCGAACGGCGAACCCGTCACCGCGGACGATTTCGTCTATGCGTTCCGCCGTATCCTGGCCCCGGCCACGGCGGCGAAATACGCAGAGATCCTGTTCCCGGTCCGGGGGGCGGCGGCGGTGAACCGCGGCGAGGCGGCCGGCGACGCACTCGGGGTGGCGGCGGAAGGGCCGTTCCGGCTCAGGATCGCCCTCGAACAGCCGACGCCGTATGTCCTCGAACTCCTGACCCACCAGACCGCCCTGCCGGTACACCGCGCCTCGATCGAGCGCCACGGCGACGCGTTCACCCGCCCGGGCAACTTTGTGACCAACGGCCCCTATCGGCTGGTCGACCGGGTGCCGGGCGGCGCGATCACCCTGGAGGTCAACCCGCACCATCCCGAGGCCGGCGCGGTCGCGATCCGGCGCGTCGCCTTCCTGCCGACACCGGACCTGTCGAGCGCAGTGCGCCGCTACACGGCCGGGGAACTCGACTCGCTGTCCCAGCTCCCGGCCGACCAGATCGCCGACCTGCGCCGCCGGTTCGGCACGCAGGTGGTCCTCGGTCCGTCGCTCGGGCTCGAAACCCTGGTGGTCAACACCCACAAGGCGCCGTTCTCGGACCGGCGGGTCCGCCAGGCCCTGTCGCTGCTCATCGACCGGGAATACCTCGCCGACGGGCTCTACGGTGGCACCATGAGCCCGGCCTATTCCCTGTGCCCGCCGGGCATCGACAATTATCGGACGCCGCCCGAGACCGCGGGGCGCCTGGGCCTGCCGATCGACCACGAGGCGCAGGCGCGCCTCCTGCTCGACGAGGCCGGCTTCGGGCCCGGCCGGCCGCTCACCGTGGAATACCGGTTCAACGTCAGCGACAACAACCGCAACACCGCGGTGGCGGTGGCCGAGATGTGGCGCGACCTCGGGATCAAGACGCGGTTCGTCTACACCGACGCCAAGACGCATTTCGCGTATCTGCGCGACGGCGGCAGCTTCGACGTCGCCCGCTACGCCTGGATCGCCGACTATTCCGACCCGCAGAATTTTCTGTTTCTACTGCAGAGCGGCAACGATGGGCTGAACGCCGGCCGCTGGTCCGACGCGGCCTACGACGCCCTGCTGGCCCGCGCGGCCGGCGAGCGCGACCTCGCCCGCCGGGCCGACCTGCTCTGCGATGCCGAGACCATCGCGCTGCGCGAGTTGCCCTGGATCCCGCTGATGCATTACCGCTCGAAGGCGCTGATCGCACCACGGCTTCACGGTTACGTCCCGAACCTGCGCAACGCCGCGCCGACCCGTTTCATGAGGCTCGACGCGTGATCCGCTTCGTCCTGCGCCGCCTCGCGCAGTCGGTGCCGACGCTGTTCGCGGTGGTGGCCGTGAGCTTCTTCCTGATGCGGCTGGCGCCCGGGGGACCGTTCGACCTGGAGCGTCCGCTGGCGCCGGCCGCCATGGACAATCTGCGCCGGGTCTACGGCCTGGACCGGCCGCTGATCGTGCAGTTCGGCGGCTACCTGGCGGCCCTGGCGCAGGGCGATCTCGGCCCGTCCTTCTCGTTCCGCGATCAAAGTGTGCGCGACCTGATCGCCCGGGGGCTGCCGGTCTCGGCGACCCTCGGCGCCCTCGCCCTGGCGCTCGCGGCCTGCCTGGGGATCGGGCTCGGGACCGTGGCGGCGCTCCGGCGCGGCAGCGCG
>NZ_VRVD01000786.1:0-1917 GCF_008040015.1 Methylobacterium sp. WL18
GCCTCCGGCTCGGCGGCTCGACGCGTCTGCCCTGGCGCCCGGTCAGGGCCGGCAAGGCTTCGAGGGCCGCGGCCGCCCCGCCGAACCGGTTGATCAGGGTGCGGAAGCTGCGGGGGCCGACGCCCTGGGTCCGGATCAGCCGCAGCCAATCGAGGCGCTGGGCATCGCTGAGCTGCATGGCGCACCCCCGGGATCACGCCGTCGCGCGTGACGGCTCAGCCCTTCTGGCCGATGCGCCCCTCGGTGCCGGCCGCGAGTCGCCGGATGTTGGGTGCGTGCTTCCACCATAGCAGCAGGCCGAGCAGCAGGAACAGCACAGCTTGCGTCGGCGTACCGAGCGCCCACAGCACGAGCGGCGTCGCCGCGGAGGCGGCCAGCGCCGCCAGCGACGAGTATTTCAGCGCGAAGGCCAGGCCGAGCCAGATCGCCGCGAAGGCCGCCAGAGCCGGCGGGCTGAAGGCCAGCAGCACGCCGATGAAGGTCGCCACCCCCTTGCCGCCCTTGAAGCCGAGCCAGACCGGGAAGAGGTGGCCGAGGAAGGCTCCGAGGCCGGCCGCCAGCGCCGGGCCCTCGCCGAGCTGACGGGCGATCAACACCGCGGCGGTCCCCTTCAGGGCATCGCCCAGCAGCGTCGCGGCGGCGAGGCCCTTCCGGCCGGTGCGCAGCACGTTGGTCGCGCCGATATTGCCCGAGCCGATCGCCCGGACGTCGCCGAGCCCGGCAAACCGCGTCAGGATGAGCCCGAACGGAATCGAGCCCAGGGCGTAACCCAGGGCAAGGCCGCCGAGGACGGCGGGCGTCGCGAGGTCCGGGAGCGTCATGCCGCGGCCGCGAGATCGTCGAGGGCGTGCACCGTCCGGCCACCCACCAGCGTCAGCACCGCGGCGCCCTGGAGGCGCGCCTCGTCGAAGGGCGAGTTCTTGGACCGCGACTTGAGCCGCCGCTTGTCGAGCACGTAGGGCAGATCGGGGTCGATCAGCACCAGGTCGGCCGGCGCGCCGACCGCCAGCCGGCCCGCCTCGCGGCCGAGGATCCGGGCCGGGTTCACGGTGAGCGCCGCCACGAGCTTGGCGAGCGCGAGGTCGCCGGTGTGGACCAGCCGCAGGGACGCGCCGAGCAGGGTCTCGATCCCGAGCGCCCCGTCGGCCGCCTCAGCGAAGGGCAGGCGCTTGGTCTCGACATCCTGCGGGTTGTGGTCGGAGACGACCACGTCGATCACGCCCTCGTTCAGGGCCTGCACCATGGCGTGCCGGTCGGCCTCGTCCCGCAGCGGCGGCGAGAGCCGGCAGAAGGTGCGGTAATGGCCGATGTCGTTCTCGTTCAGCACGAGGTTGTTGACCGAGACTCCGCAGGTCACCGGCAGCCCGTCCTGCTTGGCCCGGCGCACGATCTCGACCGAATCGGCGGTCGAGATCATGGCCGCGTGGTAGCGGGCACCGGTCAGCCGGACGAGGCGGATGTCGCGCTCCAGCATCACGGTCTCGGCCTCCCGGGGGATGCCCATCAACCCGAGGCGGGAGGCGAGCTCGCCCTCGTTCATCACGCCCTCGGCGACGAGGTCGGCCTCCTCGACATGCTGCATCAGCAGGGCGTCGAAATCCCGGGCGTAGGTCAGGGCGCGGCGCATCACCTGGGCGTTGCCCACCGCGTGCAGGCCATCGGTGAACGCCACCGCGCCCGCTTCCTGGAGCAGGCCGAACTCGGTCATCTCCTTGCCGGCCAAGCCCTTGGTGATGGCGGCCGCGGGCAGGACGTTGACGCACGCGGTGTCGCGAGCGCGGCGAAGCACGAAGTCCACGATCGCCGGGCCGTCGATCACCGGGTTGGTGTCGGGCATGCAGACCAGGGTGGTGACGCCGCCCGCCGCCGCCGCGGCGCTGGCCGAGGCCAGGGTTTCCCGGTGCTCGGCCCCCGGCT
>NZ_VRVD01000787.1:0-1916 GCF_008040015.1 Methylobacterium sp. WL18
GGCCGGGGCGCAGCCTCGCCCGGGCGGCGGCCCGGACGGCGTCGCAGACCCGCACGGAGGATTCCATCAGGAACTGACGGGTGTCGATGCGGGGCTTCGGGAAGACGTCGACCGCCCCCGCCTCCAGCACCTCGAACAGGGTCCGCGAGCCGTCCTCGGTGAGCGTCGAGCAGATGATCACCGGGATCGGCCGCTGCGCCATGATCTTGCGCAGGAAGGTCAGCCCGTCCATCCGGGGCATCTCGAGGTCGAGGATGATGACGTCCGGCACCTCGTCGTGGATGCGCCGCGCCGCGATGAACGGGTCGGCCGCCGTGCCCAGCACGGTGATGTCGGGGGCCGCCTCCAGGATGCCCACCAGGGTCTGCCGGACCGAGGCGGAATCGTCCACGATCAGGACGCGGATCGGCGCGCCCCGCCTCACGCGACCGCGCCCGGGGTCCGGCCGAAGATGGTCGAGGAGACCTGCGTCAGGCCCGGCACCCCGGCCCCGGCCATCGATTCCGAATGGCCCACCACCAGGAAGCCGCCGGGGCGCAGATGCGTGGCGAGCCGGGACAGCACCGCCCGCTGGGTGTCCTTGTCGAAGTAGATCAGCACGTTGCGGCAGAAGATGATGTCCACGTCGCGATCGACCGGATACTGGGCGTTCATCAGGTTGAGGTGCTTGAAATGCACCCGGCTGCGCAGCTCCGGCACGATCCGCCCGACCTTCCAGGACGGGTTGCGGGCGTTCATCACGTAGCGCCTGCGGAAATGCGGCGGCACCGCCTGCAGGACGTCGTCCGGATAGATGCCGTCGGCGGCCACCCGCAGCACCTCCGTGGAGACGTCGGTGCCGAGGATCGCGTAGTCGAGGGCGTGCCCGGCCATCGCCATGTCGTGCAGCACCATCGCGAGGGTGTAGGCCTCCGCCCCCGTGGAGGCGGCCGCACTCCACAGCTTGAGCCGCGCCTGCGTGATGCCGTTCCGGCGCAGCATCGGGATCAGCTCGTCCCGGAGCTGGTCGAAATGCGCCGGCTCGCGGAAGAAGTCGGTCTTGTTGGTGGTGACGCAATCGACGATGTGCACGAACTCTTCGGCGAGGTGACCCTGCTCGAAGACGTGCCGCCCGTATTCCGTCAGGGTCTCGATATCGAGCGCGCGCATGCGCTTGCGCAGCCGGCCCTCCACCATGGTGCGCTTGGCCGGTGGGATCTGGATTCCGACCCGGTCCTGGATCATCTCCGCGACGGTCTCGAAATGGCGGTCGTTCAGGCGCGGCATGGTGTGGCTCCCGGTGGGGCGATCAGGCCGCGAGCGAAGGCAACAGGAGCGCCGGGTCTTCCCCGGCCATCAGCGCCCGGAGGTCGAACACCACCACGAAGGCGTCGCCCTTGCGGCCGATGCCGGCGATGTAGGTCGAGCGCCAGCGCCCCCCGACATCGGGGGCGGGCTCCAGCTCGGCGCTGTCGAGCTCGGTCACCTCGATGACCCGGTCGGCCACGAAGCCGACCCGCATCGGCCGGTCGCCCATGGGGATGTTCAGCAGGATGATCCGGGTCGCCGGGGTCACCGGGATTGCCGGCAGGCCGAGCTTGGTCCGCAGGTCCACCACCGGGTAGCTCTGGCCGCGCACGTCGATCATGCCGACCAGGAACGGGGGCGCCTGCGGCAGGGCCGCCGGCGGGCGGTAATCCAGGATCTCGTGCACGGATTCGATGTCGATCCCGAAGATCTCGCGATCGAGGCCGAGGGTCAGGTATTGCCACACGCTGGACATGCTGGTCTCCGGCTGGGCCGCTGCCGGCCGGATCCCGCGCAGGTCGGGGGACACGGGGCATCGCTGCGGCGGCATGATGATCGGGCGTCTCGAAAGGAGGCGCCGCGCGGGGGGACCCGCGCGGTGCCGGGGCCGCTCAGGCGGCGCGGACGAA
>NZ_VRVD01000788.1:0-1916 GCF_008040015.1 Methylobacterium sp. WL18
CCTGCCGCAGGGCTACGCGCAGCCGCTCGGCAAGCGCTTCGCCGGCGGCCTCGACCTGTCGGGGGGCGAGTGGCAGAAGGTCGCGCTGTCCCGGGCCTACATGCGCGAGGCCGAGATCCTGATCCTCGACGAGCCGACCGCGGCGCTCGACGCCCGGGCCGAGCACGACGTGTTCGCCCGGTTCCGCGAATTGTCGGCGGGCCGCACCGCGGTGCTGATCTCGCACCGGTTCTCGACGGTGCGGATGGCCGACCGGATCCTGGTCCTGGAGGGCGGCCGGCTGCTCGAGGAGGGCAGCCACGCCGCCCTGATGGCGCGGGGCGGCCGCTACGCCGAGCTGTTCACCCTGCAGGCCCAAGGCTACCGGTGAACGTCAAGGTTTCGAAAGGTCCGGGACCTTTCGCGGGTCCAGGGCGGCGCCCTGGTCCATCGGGGCTTTGCCCCGATACTCCGCTCAGCCCCAGCTCTTTCACGGTGTTGGGCCGAGAGCCGGGACAGGGCGTCGAGCCGGTCTGCAGGGCCCTTTCCCGGGCGCATGCAGCGCCAGCGGAATGCGACCCGGGACCCAGCACATGACGGCGCGCAGCGTCCGTCCGATCGACCTGTGCCGCTGGCGCGGCGCTTCGTGTGCTGGGTCCCGGATCAGGTTCCGCTTCGCTTCACCTGTCCGGGAGAGGGGGGCGCGTGATCTGCGCTATGGGAACCCCGTATCGGGGACCGCCCCGATGCCCGACGATTGCCCCTTTCGCGTCGCCTGCTATCTGGCGGACCTTGAACCGGGATCATCCATGCGCCTCTCGCACCTCCTGACGGCCGGCCTTCTCGTCTCCGCCTGGGGGGCGCAGGCCGCGCCGGCCGTCTCCGAGCCGCCGCCTCCGCCCGAGGCCAAGGCCGAGGCCCCCGCGCCCGCGGGGGAGATCGTGCTCGCCAACCACCGGGCGGTCTACGACCTGTCGCTGGCCGAGGGCGGGGGCACCCGCTCGGTGGAGAGCGCCCGGGGCCGCATCGTCATCGACTTCCGGGGCGATGCCTGCCGCGGCTACACCATGCTGACCCGGCAGGTGACGGAGCTCTCCTCCGGCGAGAGCGGGCCGCGCCTGTCGGACATGCGCAGCACCACCTTCGAGGGCGGCAAGGGCCGGGAGTTCCGGTTCAAGACCACGACCCTGATCAACAACCAGCCCGCCGCCCCGGTGGACGGCACCGCCTCGGAGCAGGGCGACGGCGTGACCGTGAAGCTGAAGGGCGCCAAGTCCTTCGCCGTGGAGGGGCCGGTGCTGTTCCCGAGCGAGCACATGCGCCACCTGATCGCGGCGGCGCGGGGCGGCCAGGCGACCCTCTCGGCCAAGGTGTTCGACGGCTCCGACGACGGCAAGAAGATCTACGACACCTTCGCGGTGATCGGCCATGCCGGGGCCGGCCCGGCCGCCGACGCCGCCCGCGACAAGCCTCTGCGGACGGGGCCGCTCTCCGGCATGCCGCACTGGCCGGTGCGGCTGAGCTACTACACCCCGGGGGCGGGGGAGCGGACGCCGATCTACACCCTCGGCTTCGACCTCTACGAGAACGGGGTCAGCGGCGCGCTCAAGCTCGATTACGGCGAGTTCGCCATCCTGGGCGACATGACCACCCTCGACATCGACGATCAGGCCGGCCGGGCCGCAGCCAAGGAGGGCGAGAAGGGCTGCACGCCGTGAGGCTGGGGCCGAGGGTCATTCTGGATCGAGGATGAGGCGGAAGGCCGTGCGCGCATCTCCCTCCCCCCTCTGCGGGGGAGGGTGGGCCGGCCGTCAGGCCGGGTCGGGAGAGGGGAACCCGGCGTCCGAATGAGGCAGAGCCGATGTGCGGGTCAGCGCTCTTTCCTGCACCGGCGCTCCCCTCTCCCGACCCCCTTCGGGGGCCACCCTCCCCCGCAG
>NZ_VRVD01000789.1:0-1906 GCF_008040015.1 Methylobacterium sp. WL18
GAACCCGGCGGCGGTGGCGCCGGCGGCCAGGCCGCGGCGATGCGGGAACCACTTCAGCGCGTTGCCCACACAGGTGCCGTAGACCGAGCCGGCGCCGATGCCGCCGACCACCGCGCCGAGATAGAGCAGCGCGAGGCTGTCGGCGTAGGCGTCGATGGTCCAGGCCAGGGCGATCATGACGCCCCCGAAGGCGACCACGAGGCTCGGACCGTAGCGGTCCACGAACCAGGCCTCCACGGGCACCAGCCAGGTCTCGGTGGCGACGAACAACGTGAAGGCGAGCTGGATCGCGGCCCGCCCCCAGTGGTAGCGTTGGTCGATGGGATCGACGAACAGCGTCCAGCCGTATTGGAGGTTGGCGATCATGGCCATGCAGATCACGCCGAAGGCGAGCTGCCACCATTTCGCCGACGGCGAATCCTGGCGTTCCATCCCTGAGCCTCTCTGGTGGGCGGCGCGTCCTTGAGCCGGCGCGTCTGTCTCGTGCCGGCTCAATCATGCATATTCGGCTCAGGCATGCAATATACCAGACCGTGAAGGCGGCGCCTCGCTGTCAGTCTCGGAAATATTGTTCCATCGGGTGATCAGGCTCGCGTGGGTCCCCAGGTGCCGAGCGTCGGCTCGTCGGCCGGGACCAGCGTCTCGTCCAGTTCCGGGATCCCGGCGGCATCCTCGGGGATGCCGATCACCGCCCGGGCCGCAGCCCAATCGGGATCGCCGTCGGCGTCCGGAAGGGCCCGGCGGTCCAGGCCGGTGAGCCGCCCGCGGTCGAGGCGCAGGAACACGCGCCCGGTCTCGGCGCGGGCGAACCGGACCGCGTCCATCCTGCGCAGGCAGTCGTGCAGGAAGCGCATGTTGGCGCCGGCCGCCAGATCCACCCCGCGAAACACCGCGTCCGGGGCGCGCGCGAAGATGTCGACCTTGCGGAAGCGCTCGATGTCGATCAGCCCCTTCACGTCGAGGATGTTCAGGACGCCGCCGGCCCCGAACGCGATGGTGCGGGGGCGCTCGCCCTGCGGCACGCTGTTGTCCAAGAACTCGCAGACGACCTGCTTGTCCCGGGCGAGCGCCCAGTTGAAGAACAGGCGCGGCATGCCGGTATAGGCCTCGACGTTGTGGGCCAGCAGGTCCTCGACCGCCTTGAACCGGCCGAACTGCTCGCCGCGCTTGTAGGCGCGCTCCACCGTGTCGGCCGGCGGCGTCACCATGAACTGCATGTAGACCCGCTCGCCGAACCGGGTGAGCAGCTGGCCGCCGCCATCCGAGCCCGCCTCGGCCTGGAAGCTGTCGAACCGGAAGCGGTCGATCAGCAGGTTCGAGATCCGCCGCTCGGCCGCCTTGCGGGTGACGTAGCGGTCGAGCTTCATATCGATCATCTCGACCTCGTAGCCGGTGAGCGTGCCGGCATACCGGGTCGCCGGGCCCAGGCTGTCGTAGTCGAGCAGGAACTTGCGCCAGACGTCCGGCGTGATCACCGCGAAGTCGGACCACGCCATCCCGAGGCGGCGCGCCAGCCCGAGCTGGTAGGGCCGGATCGTGCTCTTGCCCGAAGCCGAGGCGCCCTTGACGTTCATCACCACCGGATGGGCCTGCGGGGCGAGCCGCCGGTAGCCGCGGGCCTCGACGACGGCGGCGATCCAAGGCTCGATCAGCTCGCCGATGCGGCGGCTGCCGTAGCCGTTCGAGACCAGGGTCCCGGCGATGCCGCGCAGCAGGGCGGCATCGCGGATCAGCGTGTTCTGCCGGGCCAGGATGCCGGAGACGACGCTGCGCAGGGCCTCGCAGGCGGCGATCTCCAGGCCGTCCCCGGCCAGCAGCGCCCGGCTGTGCCAGGCCTCGAGATGGTCGAGCGCCCGGGTGGCCGGATCCTGCCGGGGTGGCGGGCTCGGCGCTGGCGGGCGGCGCC
>NZ_VRVD01000078.1:0-12567 GCF_008040015.1 Methylobacterium sp. WL18
GAAGGGCAGATTACCCGCCTGAAGCTCGTGAAGCGACAGATGTTCGGCCGCGCCAAACTCGACCTGCTCGAAGCTCGGCTGATCGGTATACCATGAGCCCCCCTGCATCGAGATTGCGCCAGACCCAAACCCTGCTGCCGGGGCTTCGCCCGAGACATCGGGGCTCTGCCCTAATGTCTCGCCAAAGGGCACGCCCTTTGGAAACCCGGCTCTCAGCCCTGAGGGCAGCGACCACCCGTCTCAGATATCCAGATCCGCCCCCTCGGCGAAGGCGGCGCGCTCGCTGATGAAGGCGAAGCGGGCCTCGGGCTTGTTGCCCATCAGGCGCTCCACCGTATCGCCGGTGGATTCCCGGGCCTCTTCGAGGATCGCGACCCGCAGGAGCGTGCGCTTCTTCGGGTCCATGGTGGTCTCCTTGAGCTGGGCCGGCATCATTTCGCCCAGGCCCTTGAAGCGCCCGATATCGACCTTGCCGCCCTTGAACACCGTCTTGGTGATCCGCTCCCGGTCGGCGTCGTCCCGCGCATACACGACCTTCGAGCCCTGCTGCAGCCGGTAGAGCGGCGGGATCGCGAGGTAGAGATGGCCGCGGTCGATCAGCTTCGGCATCTGCCGGTAGAAGAACGTGATCAGCAGCGACGCGATGTGGGCTCCGTCCACGTCGGCGTCCGTCATGATGATCACCTTGTCGTAGCGCAGATCCGCCTCGCGGAAGGCCGCACCGGTACCGCAGCCGAGCGCCAGTGTGAGGTCCGAGATCAGCTGGTTGGCGCCGAGCTTGTCCCGGGACGCCGACGCGACGTTGAGGATCTTGCCGCGCAAGGGCAGGATCGCCTGGGTGGTCCGGTCCCGGGCCTGCTTGGCCGAGCCGCCGGCGGAATCGCCCTCGACGATGAAGATCTCCGAGCCGGCCGTTCCGGCGGCCGAGCAATCGGCCAGCTTGCCGGGCAGGCGCAGCTTGCGGGTCGCGCTCTTGCGGGCGACCTCCTTCTCCTGGCGCCGGCGCAGCCGCTCCTCGGCCCGGTCGATCACCCAGTCCAGCAGCTTGTTGGCCTGGGCCGGGGAGGCGGCCAGCCAATGGTCGAAGGCGTCCCGCACCGCCGTCTCGACGATGCGCTGCGCCTCCACGGTGGCGAGCTTGTCCTTGGTCTGGCCCTGGAATTCCGGCTCGCGGATGAATACCGACATCATCGACGCGCAGGTCGCCATGACGTCGTCGGTGGTCACGGCCGTCATGCGCTTGGCCTGGTTCACACGCTCGGCATGCTCGCGCAGGCCCCGCAGCAGCGCCACCCGCAGGCCGGCCTCGTGGGTGCCGCCCTCCGGCGTCGGGATGGTGTTGCAGTAGGAATGCGAGAAGCCGTCCTCGGCGACCATCCAGGCCACCGCCCATTCGAGCGAGCCGTGGGAGCCGGGCTTGGTCACCTTGCCGGTGAACATCGCATCGGTGACCAGGTCCTTGCCCTCGATGTCCCGGGCCAGGTAGTCGCGCAGCCCGTCCGGGAACCGGTGCACCGCCTCGGCCGGTACGCCCTCCAGCCCTTCGAGCAGGGCGGGGGCGCAGCGCCAGCGGATCTCGACGCCGCCGAACAGGTAGGCCTTGGAGCGCGCCATCTTGAACAGGCGGCGCGGGTCGAACTTCAGGGAGCCGAAGATCTCGGCATCGGGGTGGAACCGCACCCGGGTGCCGCGCCGGTTCTGGACCCGTCCGACGAGTTCGAGGGCCCCCTGCGCATGGCCGCGCGAAAAGGTCTGGCGGTAGAGGGTCTGGTTCCGGGCGACCTCGACTTCGAGGAGGTCGGACAGGGCGTTCACCACCGAGATGCCGACGCCGTGCAGGCCGCCGGAGGTCTCGTAGACCTTCGAGTCGAACTTACCCCCCGCGTGCAGCGTCGTCATGATGACTTCGAGCGCCGACTTGCCGGGGAATTTCGGGTGCGGGTCCACCGGGATGCCGCGACCGTTGTCGCTGATCACCAGGGAACCGGATTCCTCCAGCTCGACCTCGATGAAGCTGGCATGGCCGGCCACCGCCTCGTCCATGGAATTGTCGATCACCTCGGCGAAGAGGTGGTGCAGCGCCCGTTCGTCGGTGCCGCCGATATACATGCCGGGCCGGCGCCGGACCGGCTCCAGGCCCTCCAGCACCTCGATGTCGGAGGCCGTGTAGCCAGCCTCGGGCTCGGAAGCCGCGATGGCCGGGACCGAGGCCGATTCCGCCAGCCGCCGCCGCGGCTCCGCAGGACGCGGGGCAGGGGGCTTAGCTCCCGGCCCGAACAGGTCGCGCGCCGGATCGCTCACGCGCGGCCTCCGCGCACGCGGCGCATCGGCCGGCTCGGCGTCGGGCAGACGGGCCTTTGGCGATCGGACCTGGGATCGTGCAGCATGCGCCTTCATCCCCGCTTTATAGCGGAACAAAACAGAAACATCCAGAGGGTCCGGTGCGTCGCCGAACCACCCCACCATCGCATGCTGCGCCGCCACGAGCGAGGGGCGCGGCCGGCGGGGCGCGACGGCGCCGTCATCGCCACGTTGCACAATCGTGGGTTAACGGTTTCTCAGCCGCCGCCCGGGTCGGAACCGGGTGGCTCCGACCGCGTATGGTCGGAAAAGATCTTGACCGTGGTCCGGGAGCCGCCGTCGATGAGCAACGCCGCGATCGAGGCCCGCCGCCTCACCCTGATCCGTTTCGAGCAAGCCGCCGGCACCGTCTTCGGGTGCGAGGACGATGCGCCCTCGGTCGTACCGCAGGCCTGGGTGCTGGTGAACGGCCTGACCATCACGCTGGCGACCGTCGCCACGGCGTTGGCGGCGACGATCGGCTACCTGGCCTAGGCGCGACGAAATCCGAGCGTTCCTTCGCGCGTAGCGAGTCCGGCGTTCAGCCGGCTCCGGATTTCTTCGCGGCCGGCTTCTTGGCCGTCGGCTTCTTCGCGGCCGTCTTCTTCACCGCAGGCTTCTTCTCGCCGGCCGCCGCCCGCGCCGGCGTTTTCCGGGCCGAGCTGCGCTTGGCCGGCTTGCCGCCGCCCGACGCCCGCTTGGCGTTCACCAGCGCGATCCCTTCGTCGAGGGTCAGCGCCTCGGCATTCATGGTCTTCGGCAGCGTCGCGTTGACTTCGCCGTCGGTGACGTAGGGGCCGTACTTGCCGGCCTTGACCACGAGGTCCCGCCCGCTCGTCTCGTCCTTGCCGAGCGGGCGGCCCGGATCGGCGGCAGCCCGGCCGCGGCCGCCGCCCTGTTCCTTGGCGACGATCAGGTCGATGGCGCGGTTGGCGCCGATCTCCAGCACGTCGTCGTCCTTGCCGAGATTGGCGTACATCTTCCCGTGCTGCACGTACGGACCGAACCGGCCGAGATTGGCCAGGATCGGCTCCCCCGTCTCGGGGTGGCGCGCCACCTCACGGGGCAACGCCAGCAGCGCCAGCGCCTTGTCGAGGCCGACCTCGGACGGCGAGAGGCCCTTGGGCAGCGACGAGCGCTTCGGCTTCGCGGCGTCCTTCTCGGTGGAGGCTTCGCCGAGCTGGACGAACGGCCCGAAACGCCCGTCGCGGATCGTCACCGGCATGCCGGTCACGGGATCGTCGCCCAGCACCCGGACGCCCGGCTGGCCGCCCTCGCCCGAGGAGCCGTCCCCGTCGCCGTCGACGCCCGAGGCCGAGAGCTGGCGGGTATACTTGCACTCCGGGTAGTTCGAACAGCCGATGAAGGCGCCGAACTTGCCGAGCTTCAGCGAGAGCTGGCCGGTGCCGCAGACCGTGCAGGTGCGCGGGTTCGCGCCATCGCCCCGGTCGGGGAAGATGTGCGGACCGAGCAGGCCGTTGAGCGCCTCCAGCACGTCGGTGACGCGCAGTTCCTTGGTCTCCCCGATCGCCGCGGAGAAATCCTTCCAGAAGTCGCGCAGCACCGCCCGCCAGTCGATCTCGGCGTTGGAGACCCGATCGAGCTGGCCTTCGAGGTCGGCCGTGAAATCGTACTCGACGTAGCGCCGGAAGAAGCTCTCCAGGAAGCCGGTGACGAGGCGCCCCTTGTCCTCCGGCTGCAGCCGCTTCTTTTCGATTTTGACGTACTCACGATCCCGAAGGGTCTGGAGAACGGCGGCGTAGGTCGAGGGCCGGCCGATGCCGAGTTCCTCCATGCGCTTGACCAGGCTCGCCTCGGAATAGCGCGGCGGCGGCTCGGTGAAGTGCTGGGTCGAGGTGATGCGCTCGCGGGTGAGCGGTTCGCCGGCCTTCATCGGCGGCAGGCGCTTGCTCTCCTCGTCCTCCTCGTCGTCCTTGCCCTCCTGGTAGAGGGCCAGGAAGCCGTCGAATTTCACGACCTGGCCGGTGGCGCGCAGGTCGATCCGGCGCGGGCCGACGCTCGCCGCCACCTCCACGGTGGTGCGCTCCAGCTCGGCCGATTCCATCTGGCTCGCCATCGTGCGGGTCCAGATCAGGTCGTAGAGCTTGGCCTGCTCCGGCTCGAGGTGGCGCGCCACCATCTTGGGCAGGCGGCTCATGTCGGTCGGGCGCACGGCCTCGTGGGCCTCCTGCGCGTTCTTGGCCTTGACGCTGTACTTGCGCGGGACGTCCGGCACGTAGCGGTCGCCGAACTCGGTGCCGATGACCTTGCGGGTGTCCTGGATCGCCTCGGGCGCCATGTCGACGCCGTCGGTCCGCATGTAGGTGATGATGCCGACCGTCTCGCCGCCGACGTCGACGCCCTCGTAGAGGCGCTGCGCGACCCGCATGGTCTGCGCCGGCGCCATGCCGAGCTTTCGCGATGCTTCCTGCTGCAACGTCGAGGTGGTGAAGGGCGGCTGCGGGTGGCGCTTGGCGGGCTTCGCCTCGACGCTCGCCACCTGGAAGCTCGCGAGTTCGAGGTCACGCTTGAACGCGGCGGCGTCCGCGCCGGTGCCGACATCGAGCCGCTGGATCCGCTTGCCGTCGGCCCCAACCAGGCGGGCCTCGAAGGTCGCGCCGTCCTTGGTGGTCAGGGTCGCGACGATCGACCAATACTCGCGCGGCTTGAAGCTCTCGATCTCCATCTCGCGCTCGACCACGAGCCGCAAAGCCACCGATTGCACGCGGCCGGCCGAGCGGGCGCCGGGGAGCTTGCGCCACAGGACGGGCGAGAGGTTGAAGCCGACGAGGTAATCGAGCGCCCGGCGCGCCAGGTAGGCGTCCACCAACGCCTGGTCGATCTCCCGCGGCTTGCGCATCGCCGCCTCGACCGAGGCCTTGGTGATGGCGTTGAAGGTGACGCGCTCGACCGGGATGCCCTTGAGCGCCTTGCGGGCGTTCAGCGCCTCCAGGACGTGCCAGGAGATCGCCTCGCCCTCGCGATCCGGGTCGGTCGCCAGGATCAGCTTGTCCGCGCCCTTGCACGCCTTGGCGATCTCGCTGACCCGGCTGGCGCCGCGGTCCGCGAGTTCCCAGACCATGTGGAAATCCTGCTCGGGATCGACCGAGCCGTCCTTGGCCGGCAGGTCGCGGATGTGCCCGAAGGAGGCGATCACCTCATAGTCGCGGCCAAGATACTTATTGATCGTCTTGGCTTTGGCCGGCGACTCGACGACGACGACTTTCATTCAGACCTCTGCCCCTCGACGGAGCCTGGGCGCGACGGACGAATTCTGTTCGAAATTCGCGTGGGACAAATGCCCGCCGTCGGGCCGGGGCTTCGCGCCGGGGACAAGTGGGTTACGGGGCACGGGTTGTCAAATGGCGACGGTCGCCGAGCGGCTCGCCGGGGGCTGTCATGCGCGGGGCGCGAATCCGACAGGATTGCGGATCGCGGGCGATCACCGTCGACCTGGCCGGCTTGCCTCATGCCGTCGTGGGACGCGCAGCCAAGCGACCCGCCCAGCCAAGCGACCCGCCCAGCGCTACACGCGGGGATCGCGCGCCAGACCGGGTTGCCCCGCCGCGCGCGCACTGACGGCGGGGCGGGCTCGACCTGTTCAGATCCCCGCGTACCACTCGTAGCCGCGATCCTCCCAGTAGCCGCCCTTACCCTGGCCGAAGCCCGCCACCGATTCCACCAATTCGACCCGCATCACGTACTTGGCCTGCTTGTAGCCGAGCTGGCGTTCCACCCTGAGCCGCAGGGGCGCGCCGTTCGAGACCGGCAGCGGCTTGCCGTTGAGGTCGTAGGCCAGGATCGTCTGCGGGTTCACGGCGTCGAACAGGTCGATGCTCTCGTAGTAGCGGATCGGGGTCCGCTGATCTTCCGGCGCCTCCGGCTCCGGCGCGCCCTGGCCCCAATCGTCCTTGGGCGCGTCGGTCGCGGTCGGTGTGCCGCCCCAATCCTCGGCGGCCGCGAGGTGGATGAAGCCGTCGCGAACCGAGCCGGGATGCTCGGGGCGCCACAGGGAGGCGCCGTCGCCGCCCTCGAGACCGCCGCCGGCATATTCCAGCGTGTCGGCGCAGTGGAACACCGCGTAGCGCGCCTGCGGCTTCAGTCCGGCCCGGGTGAGCAGCTCGGCCAGCGGCACGCCCGACCATTGGCCGATGCAGCTCCAGCCCTCGACGCAATCGTGGCGGGTGATCTGGGTGCGCGCCGGCAGCCCGCGCAGGTCCGCCAGGCTGAGCGACAGCGGCGTCTGCACCAGCCCGTCGACGGTCAGCTTGAAGTCGGAAAACTTCTTGGCCGCCAGCGCGCGAAAATTCCGATCCGGCGGGTCGATGGTGCCGTTCGGCTTGAACCAGGGCGAGATCATCGCGGCCGGGTATTCCCGGGCCAGGGTGGCGGGGGACATCAGCAGCCGCTGGACGAACAGGTTGGCGTCCTCGCCGACCTTGAGGGTGCGGCGCCCGGTCTCGGTCCCGGCGAAGCGGTCGCAGCCGCCGAGCAGGGCGGTCCCCGCCAATCCGGCGCCGGCGGTGAGCAGCTTTCGGCGGTGCAGGATCATCGCGCGGTCTCCTTCTCGGGACGGCCCAGGCTGAACCAGCCGGTGAGCATGCCGCGCATGTTGTTGACGAGGCCGGAGACCAGAACGAGCAGCACGTGGACCACGACGAACAGCACCAGCAGCCCGGCGGCGATGAAGTGGATGCTGCGCGCCGACTGCCGGCCGCCGAACAGCTCCGGCAGCCAGGGCCAGGCGGCATCGACGCCCGGCGACATGGCGAGCCCCGCCAGCACCATGGCGGGCAGGAGGCCCAGCACCACGACGAGGTAGGTGAGCTTCTGGATCACGTTGTAGCGCTTGGCCTCCTCGCCTTCGGGGAAGCGTAACAGCAGGTGCTCCTTCACGGATCCGGCGAAGTCGCGGATCTGGTCGCCGTCTGGGATCAGGCGGCGGCGGAGCTGGCCGCTGAACAGCCCGTAGAGGAGGTAGACCGCGCCGTTGATCACCAGGAGCCAAGCGAACAGAAAATGCCAGCGCCGCCCGGTGGCGAGATCCTGGTCGGCCGGAAGGGTCGCCCAGGCCGGGAAGGCCCGGTCCACCGCGGTGTCGCCCTCCCGGGACAGGCCGAGCACCCCGGTCGTGTCGACGCTGTGCGACCCGATCGTCACGACGCCGCGATTCGTGCCGTCGCGTCCCTGCTCGCTGGTGATCGCCAGGGCCGGATCGTCGAAGGTCGAGACCGCCCCCCAGTACAGCGCCGGGTGGGCGTTGAAGATCTGCAGGCCGCTCATCAGCAGCACCAGCAGCACCGCGGCGTTGACCCAGTGCGCCACCCGGATCACTACGGGGTGCCGGTAGAACCAGCGCCGCCCGGAGGCGTCGACGGTCTCCGGGGCTTCGAGCGCCGGGGCGGCGGCCAGAGTATCGGTTCTCAAGCGTACATCTCGCGAGGCGATGGCGGCGCGGATGCCGCGGGATCCGGCTGATACGTGGCGCGGGCGCCGAAGTTACCAACCATAGAGATAAAGGCCGCAGGCACAGGCCATGAAAAGGGCCGCAGGCGCCTGCCCGCCTTGCCGGAACGACCAGCCGGACCTACACCCCGGTCTCATTATGACGAGTCCCGCGCCTCCGGCCTTCCCGCACCGGCACCTCCTCGGCATCGAGGGCCTGACCCGGCCCGACATCGAGGTGCTGCTCGACGCGGCCGACGCCGCCGTCGACATCTCGCGGCAGGTGGAGAAGAAGCGCACGACCCTGCGGGGCCGGACGCAGATCAACCTGTTCTTCGAGCCCTCGACCCGGACGCAATCCTCGTTCGAACTTGCCGGCAAGCGACTCGGCGCCGACGTGATGAACATGTCGGTCGCCTCCTCCTCGGTGAAGAAGGGCGAGACCCTGATCGACACCGCGGCGACGCTGAACGCCATGCGGCCGGACATCATCGTGGTGCGCCACGAATCGGCCGGCGCGGTGCACCTGCTCGCCCGCAAGGTCGATTGCGCCGTGGTGAATGCCGGCGACGGGGCGCACGAGCACCCGACCCAGGCGCTGCTCGACGCGCTGACGATCCGCCGCAACAAGGGCCGGATCGAGGGGCTTCAGGTCGCGATCTGCGGCGACGTCCTGCACTCGCGGGTGGCGCGCTCGAACATCATCCTGCTGCAGGCGATGGGCGCCCGGGTCCGCCTGATCGCGCCCTCGACGCTGCTGCCCGCCGGGATCGCGCGGTTCGGCGTCGAGACCTTCACGGACATGCGCAAGGGCCTGGACGGCTGCGACATCGTGATGATGCTGCGCCTCCAGCGCGAGCGCATGAACGGCTCGTTCGTGCCCTCCGTGAAAGAGTATTTCCGGTATTTCGGCCTGGACGCCGAGAAGCTGGCGCTCGCCAAACCGGACGCCCTGGTGATGCATCCGGGACCGATGAACCGCGGGGTCGAGATCTCCTCGGAGATCGCCGACGGCGCGCAGTCGCTGATCCGCGAGCAGGTCGAGATGGGGGTGGCGGTGCGCATGGCCGTGCTGGAATCGCTGGCCCGGCACCTGCCGAACGGCTGAGCACCTTCGCCGAATCGATTTCGACACCGCATAAGCCCGACAAAGACGGGCCGCCTTCACCCGCGCTGCTTGCCCGCGGGGCGACTGAAGCGCAGTTTCCTGCCGAATACGGCCTCGGCCGGACCTTCGAGCATCATCCCGAATGGTGGTTGCCGGCTTTCGGGGAACGATGATGCACCATCAAACGCTGGCGCATCGTGCCGGATCGGATATCCGGGACGTTGCACAAAAGACGACCTCACATGCAGATCACGTCATGACCGCCTACACGCTCGCCGACCTCGCCAAGCTCGTCGCGAGCCGCGCCGGGACCGACCCGGAGACCTCCTACACGGCCAAGCTCCTGTCCGAGGGGCCGGCCAAGGCGGCGAAGAAGCTCGGCGAGGAGGCCGTGGAGGCGGCCATCGCGGCCGTACAGGGGGACAAGACCGGCCTGCGGAACGAGGCCGCGGACGTGCTCTACCACCTGGTGGTTCTGCTCCGCGCCGGCGGCGTCGAGCTCGACGCCGGGATGGAGGAGCTGGAACGCCGCACCGCCCAGAGCGGAATCGCCGAGAAGGCCGCGAGGCGCCCCGCGTGAACGCGGCCGCACTGCCGGGCTCGGTCGAGGCGATCCTCGACGAATCGGATCGGCTCTCGCCGTATCGCCGGTTTAGCCGCGAGGAATGGGCGCAGCTGCGCGCCGACACGCCGCTGACGCTGAAGGCCGAGGACATCGAGCGGCTGCAGTCGATCAACGACCCGATCTCGGTCGAGGAAGTGGTGGCGATCTACCTGCCGCTGTCGCGGCTGCTCTCGCTCTACGTCGCGGCGACGCAGGGGCTGTTCAAGGCGACGCAGCGCTTCCTGCTGGCCGAGCGCGAGACCAAGGCCCCCTACATCATCGGGCTGGCCGGATCGGTGGCGGTGGGCAAGTCGACCACCGCGCGTATCCTGGCCGCCCTGCTGGCCCGCTGGCCCAACACCCCGAAGGTCGACCTCGTCACCACCGATGGCTTCCTGCTCCCGAATGCCGAACTCGCTGAGCACGGCCTGATGGAGCGCAAGGGCTTCCCGGAGAGCTACGACACCGCCTCGCTGCTGCGCTTCCTCCACGACGTGAAGGCCGGGCACAAGCGCGTGACCGCGCCGCTCTATTCCCACCTGGTCTACGACCGGGTACCCGGGGAGGAGCGGGTGGTCGAGAGCCCCGACATCCTGATCGTCGAGGGCCTGAACGTGCTCCAGCCCGCCCGCCTGCCGCGGGACGGCACCGCGATCCCGTTCGTCTCCGACTTCTTCGACTTCTCGATCTATCTCGACGGCCACGAGGACGACCTGCACCGCTGGTACGTCACCCGGTTCATGAAGCTGCGCCAGACCGCGTTCCGGGACCCGCGCTCGTACTTCCGAAAATACGCCGAGGTGCCGGAGACCGAAGCGCTGGACATCGCCGACCGGCTCTGGACCACGATCAACCTGCCGAACCTGCGCGAGAATATCTTACCGACCCGCCAGCGGGCGAGCCTGATCCTCACCAAGGGCGCGAGCCACCGGATCGAGAGCGTGGCTTTGCGGAGGTTGTAGCGGCCGGTCAGGATCCGGTGGCGCGTGCGGTTCGGATCTGACACCTCACACGAACGAAAGCTCAGCCTCCGCGAGGTACGGACCACCGCCGGTCGATTCCTTGGCCGAGAACACCGTCACCCGGTCGGCGGCAAAAGAAAGCGGCGCGAAGGCCGGCCCTTGCGAGAGATACATCGCCACCGCCTCCGGGCTGGCGTCGCGTTTGAGGCGGGCCAGGGTGACGTGCGGGGTGAACTTCCTGCGTTCGGGCTCGATGCCCGCCCGACGGACCAGCCGCTCCTGCTCGGCCTGGATGTCGATCAGCTCCGGGCTCGGCACCACCGACGCGTAGAGCGCCCGCGGCCTGTCGCCCCCGAAGATGCCGAGCCCATCGAGGGTCACCGTGAGGGCAGGGCGCACCCGCATCTCGGCCATCGCCTCCAGCACGTCCTCCGCCATCGGCACCTCGACATCGCCGAGGAACCGTAGGGTGATGTGGTAGTCGGCTGGCTCGATCCAGCGCGCGCCGGGCAGGCCGCCCCGATAGATCCGCAGCGCCTCGGCAATCTCCGTCGGGATCGCGAGCCCGGTGAACAGGCGCGGCATCAGCGCGACGCCCCCTGCCGGAGGCCCCCCAAAAAAGTCTCGACCGTGGGGAGGATCCGGGTCGCGATGGTCTCCACGCCCTGCCGGTTCGGGTGCAGCCCGTCATCGAGGTGCTGGGCCCGGTCGCCGACGATCCCGTCGAGGAAGAACGGGTAGAGGATCAGGTCGTAGCGCTTGGCCAACGTCGGGAAGATCGCGTCGAACCGCGCCTTGTAGTCCGGGCCGAGATTGGGGGCGGCCTGCATGCCGGCGAGCAGCACCGGGATCCCCCGGGTCTGCAACCGCTCGATGATCGCCGCGAGCGCCCCCTCGGTGACCTTGGGGTCGGTGCCGCGCAGCATGTCGTTGGCGCCGAGTTCCAGGATCACCCCGGCGGTCCCATCCGGCACCGACCAGTCGACCCGGTCGAGCCCGCCCGTGGCGGTGTCGCCGGAGACGCCGGCGTTGGCGACCGTCACGTCCGCGCCCTTGGCCTTGAGCAGGCGCTCCAACACGGTCGGGAAGGCCGCGTCGGACGGCAGGCGGTAGCCGGCGGTGAGGCTGTCCCCGAGGGCGACGAGCTTGACCGGGCCGGTGGTCGCCGCGTGGGTCGCTGTCATGAAAGGGAACACCAGACCCGCTAGCGCTGCGACAAACAGGGCGGCCCGTCGGGCTGGGCGAACGCCGTCATGGCGCGGCCCCAATGCGCGCCCCATATCGCGCTGCATCAACGGCCCGTGCAGCCAAGTTTGAAACCAAGACAGGACCTCGCGCGCCATGCTCGTCATCGCCCACAGATCGTCCGCCCCGTGAGCCACGACAAGGTGCTGCGCGAGCCGGCGATCGCGTTGTCCGCCATCGATCTGAGCCTCGGCCGCGGGGCAGCGCGGGTGCACGTCCTGCGCGGCATCTCGCTCAGCGTCGATCGCGGCGAGGCGGTCGGGCTGGTCGGCCCCTCGGGCTCGGGCAAGTCGACCCTGCTGATGGTGATGGCCGGGCTGGAGCGGCCGGATTCCGGCGGCGTGGTGATCGAGGACACCGACCTCGCCCGCCTCGACGAGGACGCGCTGGCCCGGTTCCGGGGCCGGCGGATCGGAATCGTGTTCCAGGCCTTCCACCTCGTGCCGACCATGACGGCGCTGGAGAACGTCGCGCTGCCGCTGGAGCTGGCCGACCGGCCCGGCGCCCTAGAGCGCGCCCGCGCCGAGCTGGAGGCGGTCGGCCTCGGGCACCGGCTGCACCATTACCCGGCCCAGCTCTCTGGGGGCGAGCAGCAGCGCGTCGCCATCGCCCGGGCGGTCGCCCCCGATCCGGCGATCCTGGTGGCCGACGAGCCCACCGGTAACCTCGACGAGGCCACCGGCCGGCAGATCGTCGACCTGTTGTTCCGGCTCAAGCGCGACCGCGGCGCCACCCTGGTGCTGGTCACCCACGACAACGGCCTCGCCCGCCTGTGCGACCGCACCGTGCGCCTGCGCTCCGGCCGGATCGAGGAGGCGGTGAGCGCCTGATGCACGGCACGGTCACCCGCCCCGACCCTTCCC
>NZ_VRVD01000790.1:0-1906 GCF_008040015.1 Methylobacterium sp. WL18
GGGCGTCGGCGTCGTCGCGGGGGCTGTGGTCGTCCATAAGGTGAATCCGTCTGTCTGAACGCGTCTCCCACCCCCTTCGTGGGGCGGGTGCCAGTTCACGGTAGGGGCGGGATCCGCGACAGTCCCCCTCTCCCGTGCGGGAGAGGGTTGGGGTGAGGGGGGCGCCCTCTCCGGAAAGACCTGGATCCCTCACCCTGTCCCTCTCCCGCATGGGAGAGGGGACCCGCGCTCCGACTGTCTCCGTCGCATCTTGGTGCTCTCCCCGGGATCGGGGAGCGCGATGATCTCAGTAAACGTCCTGCTGGTAGCGGTGGCTGCGCTCCAGGGCCGCAACCTGCGCCTCGGCGTCGGCCGGGCTCAGGGATTTGGCGATCTCGTAGGCCCGCACCACGGCGGCGCGCACGTCCTTGGCCATGTTCTTGGCATCGCCGCAGACGTAGAAATGGGCGCCGCCCTCCAGCCAGGAGACCAGCTCCTGCGCGTTGTGGGTGATGCGGTTCTGCACGTAGATCTTCTCCGGCTGGTCCCGGGAGAAGGCGACGTCGATCTTCGTCAGCGAGCCGTCCTCCAGCGCCTCCTGCCATTCGAGCTGGTACAGGAAGTCGTGCAGGAAGTGCCGGTCGCCGAAGAACAGCCAGGAGCGGCCGGGGGCCTCGATGGCGCGGCGCTCCTGCACGAAGGCGCGGAACGGCGCGACGCCGGTGCCGGGGCCGACCATGATGATGTCGGTGGCCGGATCCTGCGGCAGGCGGAAGTGCCGGTTCGGCTTCAGCCGCACCCGCAGCTTGGCGCCGTCCCGGATCCGGTCGGCGACATGCACGGAGGCGACGCCCGAGCGGGCCCGCCCGTGGGTCTCGTAGCGGACCGCCACGATGGCGAGGTGGGCCTCGTCGCCCACCTCCTTGCGCGAGGACGCGATCGAGTAGGCCCGGGGCGGCAGCGGCCGGGTGATGGTGTTGAGGTGCTCGGCCGTCAGCGCGGCCGGGAAGGTCGCCAGCAGGTCGATCAGGTGCCGTCCCTCGATCCAGGCCCGGGCCTCGCCGCTGTCGATCAGTTTCTGCGCGTCGGCGTGGCCGGTCGCCTTGACGAAGCGCTCGATCGTGGCGGCCGACAGGGTGGTGATGTCCCGCTCGGCGAGCAGCGCCTGGCGCAGGGCCTCGTCGCCCGAAAGCCCCGCGGCGTTCAGGATCTCGTCCACCAGCTGCGGGTCGTTCTCGGGGAAGACCTCGAGCGAATCGCCGGGCTCGTAGGCGGGCGCGCCGTCCTCGAAGGCCAGCGCCAGGTGGATCGTCTCCTTGTCGGAGCGGGACGAGTTGAGGTTCACGTGCTCGACGACCTCGACCACCAGCGGCTCGCGGCTCGGCTCGGCCTCGTCGTCCTCGCCGGCGGCGGTGCGGGCGAAATCCACCGCCACGACGTTGTCGGGCGTCTCCGCCGGGGCGAGGGCCTTGAGGGTGTTCTTGATCCAGTCGGCGGCCGGCTTCTCGAAGTCGAGGTCGAGGTCGGCGCGCTCGGCGGCGCGCTGGCCGCCCAGCGCCTCGAAGCGCGCGTCGAGCGCCTTCCCGATGGCGCAGAACTCGACATACGAGGTGTCGCCCAAAGCCAGCACCGCGAAGGGGACGCCGTCGATGCGCGGGGCGCCCTCACCCATCAGTTCGCCGTAGGCCCGCACGGCCCGTGCCGGCGGCTCGCCTTCGCCCCAGGTCGCCGCGATGGCGATGAGCTTGCCGGCCTTGGGCAGGCTCGCCAGGTCGAGGTCCGAGAAGTCCACGACCTTCGGCTTGAACCCCTGCTTGCGCGCGAGCTTGGCGACGTTGCCGGCCAGCGCCTCGGAGTTCCCCGATTCGCTGGCGTAGAGGATGGTCAGCGGCTCGGCGGCCTTGGGCGGGGCGGCCGGGACGGCGGC
>NZ_VRVD01000791.1:0-1906 GCF_008040015.1 Methylobacterium sp. WL18
GCTGCCGAGCCTGCTGCGGGCGCTCGGCGGCACGAACGATCCGGACGCGGCCCTGCTCACCCTCGACCGGGCCTTCGCCCGGATGCCGGCGGTGGCGGAGCTGCTCGCCATCCTGCGCTCGCACGCGCGCCTGCGCCTGCTGTTCGCCGACATCCTGGGGACCTCGCCCCACCTCGCCGACACGGTCAGCCTCAGCCCCCACGTCCTCGACACCGTGCTTGATCCCGACTTCGTGGCGCCGGTGCCGGATCCTGAGCAGGTCCGCGACCAGTACCGGGCGCTGGTCGGGCAGCCGCCGAGCCACGAGGAGCTTCTGGACCGGTGCCGGGACGCCACCCGGCAGATGGCCTTCGTCACGGGGGCGCGGCTCCTGTCCGGCCTGATCACGCCGCGCCAAGCCGGGGAGGCCTATTCGGCCATCGCGGAGGCGACGGTCGCGCTGAACCTGGAGGCGGAGGAGCGCCGGTTCGCGCAGGACCACGGCGCCGTTCCGAAGGGCCGGTGCTGCGTGCTGGCGCTCGGCCGGCTCGGATCCCGGCAGCTCAGCGCGGTCTCCGACCTCGACCTCGTGTTCCTGTACGATTTCGATCCGGAGAACCGGATGAGCGACGGCCCGCGCCCGCTCGACGCGGTCGTGGCCTATAACCGGTTGGCGCAGCGGCTCTACGCGGCGCTGACCACCGCCACACGCCGCGGCCGGCTCTACGCGGTCGACCTGCGCCTGCGGCCCTACGGCAGCCACAGCCCGCCCGCCGTGCAGCTGAACGGCTTCGTGACCTATCAGCGCGAGGCCGCCGAACCCTGGGAGCACATGGCCCTGACCCGGGCCCGGGTGGTGGCGGGCGATCCCGAACTCGGCGCGGCCGTCATGGCGGCCATCGCCGAGACGGTCGGGCAGCCGCGCGATCCCGCCCAGGTCTGCGCCGCGGCCGGGGAGATGCGCCGGCTCGTCGCCGCGGAGCGCGGCCATGCCGGGCCGTACGACCTCAAGCTCGCCCCCGGCGGGCTGTTCGACCTCGATTTCCTGGCCCAGTCCATCGTGCTGAGCCACCCGCAGGTCCAGGCCGACGGCATCGGCCTCTCGGGGGAGGCTGTGCTCCGGAAGGCCGGCGCGCGCGGGATCCTGCCCACCGCCATGACCGAGCCCCTGTCCGAGACCTACGGCTTCCTCGACGCGGTCTACCAATGGCAGCGGCTGGTGATGGCCGATCCCGGCGCCGTCCCCTCCGACGGCGCCGCCCGGCAGATCGCCAAGGCCGTGGGCTTGCCGGATGCCCGCAGCCTCGCGGCGGAGCTGCATCGCCACCGGCGCCGGACCTGTGCGCTGCTCGCCCGGATCAAGCGGACGGTGATCGGGGTCCAGTCCCCATAGAGGTATCAGCCCCCTATCCGTTCAGCCGCCACTCCCCGATCAACACCACGCAACGGAACCGTTTCCCGGCCCGAACCGTCGACAATCTCAACCCGCTCGGGCATGCAAGCGGGTGCGGGAGGCGACATGACGGGCGCGGCGATGTTTTCGGGGCCTGAGCGCGAGCGGATCGCCGCGGCGCTCGCCGAGATCGCCTGCGCCGCCGGTGAGGTGCTGCGGCGCTATCATCGCGGCCCCTGCCCCCACGCCCTCAAGCCGGACGGATCGCCGTCGAGCGCCGCCGACATCGAGGCCGAGGCCTTGATCGTCGCGGCGCTGGCCGCACGCTTCCCCGGAATGGCCGTCGTCGCCGAGGAGAGCACCCCGGCGGACGAACTCGCGGTGCGGCCGGCCCAAAATTTCTTCCTGGTCGATCCGCTGGACGGCACCCGCGACTTCCTGGCCGGGACGCCGGATTACTCCGTCAACATCGCCCTGATCGCGGGCGAGCGCCCGGTGGCGGCCGCCCTCGTGGCCCCCGGCCTCGGGCGGGCC
>NZ_VRVD01000792.1:0-1903 GCF_008040015.1 Methylobacterium sp. WL18
GCTGAGCACGAAACCGCGAACGCCGCGAAGGCGCGGTCGAACGCCCCCGCGGCGTTCGCGGTTTCGTGCTCAGCGTCCTGGATCGGATTGGCCGTCACGGTGTTTATCACCCCATCGCCGGGACAGGCACCGACCGGCGCCGGAAGCCGATCCAGGTCAATGTTAATGCCTGGAACATTCCTCTCATCGTCACCGTTGCCTTTACGATTGCGGCGCCGCCGCGAGAGATTGGACGGAAGGAAACGCCATGAGCAGCACCACGGACAAGATCAAGGGCGCCGCCAACGAGGCCCTGGGCAAGGCCAAGCAGGGCCTCGGCGACGTGACCAACAACGACAAGATGAAGGCCGACGGCGCGGCGCAGGAGCTCAAGGGCAAGGCCCAGAGCACCGTGGGCGATGCCAAGGGCGCCGTGAAGTCGGCGACCGACAAGATCTGAACCTTCATGAATGACGGGATCGGAATCCGCCCCTCGCGGGTTCCGATCCTGAACCGGCTGAATTTCGTGAGGATGCCATGATCGGTTGGGCTATCACGTTTCTCGTCGTCGCCCTCGTGGCGGCGCTCCTGGGTTTCGGCGGCATCGCCGGCACGGCCGTCGAGGCGGCCAAGATCATCTTCTTCGTCGCGATCGCCCTGTTCCTGATCTCCGCCGTGTTCGGCGTGATGCGGGGACGTTCCCCGAGGCTTTGAACGGCGGACTGGCGCGCGGATCTTTCGGGGCGGTCCGGCTGGGCCGCCCCTTTTGCGTTCGCGGGTTGCGCGTCGTCAGGTTGTGCATCCGCGGATGCTCAACCCGTCTCGCCTGTCCGGGCCGGCTCTGGTATGGCCGGCTCATGAGTGACTTGCCGAAAGACGACGGTCCGGGGGCTTCTGCCCAGCCGGACACCGACACCACGCGGACCGAGCGCTGGAAGCCCGCCACCGACGCGGGCAGCGAAACCGAGACGAAGCCCAAGGGCAAGCCTTCGCCGAGCGACCCGAGCCCGCCTCAGCAGGCGGTCGCCGCCGAGCCCGTTGCCGAGGCCACGGAACCGGAGGCCGAGGCGCCGACCCCGCCGGGCGAACGCATCGCCAAGGCGATGGCGCGGGCGGGCATCGCCTCCCGCCGCGACGCGGAGGCAATGATCCTGGCCGGTCGCGTGAGCGTCAACGGCGAGACCCTGACCTCCCCGGCACGGAACGTCACCGACGACGACGCGATCCTGATCGACGGCGAGCGCATGCCGGCGCGCGAGCGTAGCCGCCTGTGGATCTTCCACAAGCCGCGCGGCCTGGTGACCACTGCTCGCGACCCGGAAGGCCGCCAGACGGTGTTCGAGGTCCTGCCCGAGGATCTGCCACGGGTGGTCGCAGTCGGCCGGCTCGACATCAACACCGAAGGCCTGCTGCTTCTCACCAACGACGGCGGTCTCGCGAAGGTGATCGCCCATCCCGATACCGGCTGGCTGCGCCGCTACCGCGTCCGTGCCCACGGCGACACCGACCAGGCCCAGCTCGACAAGCTCGCCAAGGGCGTCACCATCGACGGGATGGAGTACGGCCCGATCGAGGCGACCCTGGACCGCGTGCAGGGCGACAACCTTTGGCTCACGCTGGGCCTGCGCGAGGGGAAGAACCGCGAGGTCAAGCGCATCCTCGAGCATCTCGGCCTGTCGGTGAATCGGCTGATTCGCCTGTCCTTCGGGCCCTTCCAGCTCGGCGACATCGAAGTCGGCCTGGTCGAGGAGGTGCGCATGCGCGTGCTGAAGGACCAGCTCGGCAAGGCGCTGGCCGAACAGGCTGGAGTCGATTTCGAGAGCCCGGTGCGCGAGCCGATCGGCGCCTTCGGCAGCCCCAAGAAGGCCGAGCGTGCCCCGGCGCCCGCCAACACCCGCAATGCCGCGCGGCCCGCGCCGGCACC
>NZ_VRVD01000793.1:0-1901 GCF_008040015.1 Methylobacterium sp. WL18
GCGCAGCTGCCGCGCCCAGACCTCGCGGAAGCCGCGCTGTCCCAGCGGCTGCTCGAACGGGCTCGCCACGAGGTGGACGCGCTTGCCGGCGGCGCGCACCAGCTTGGTGGCGGCTGCATCCTCGGCGATCTCGGAGGCCAGCGCCTGAAGGCCGCCCCGGGCCTCCAGGAACGGCTTGTGCCAGAGCATGCTCTTGCCCTGCGCGAAGCCCAGGCCGAACGCCTCGGCCGCGTATTGCCAGCGGGCCTGCAGGGTGTTGAGGAAGGCGCATTCCACCTCGGCCATGAAATTGCCCGGCCGGGCGCCCGCCGGGGTCGAGCAGACCAGGCC
Source organism: Methylobacterium sp. WL18 (assembly GCF_008040015.1). NCBI lineage: Bacteria > Pseudomonadati > Pseudomonadota > Alphaproteobacteria > Hyphomicrobiales > Methylobacteriaceae > Methylobacterium > Methylobacterium sp. WL18. Next base: position 331 of record NZ_VRVD01000793.1, read on the forward strand.
GGTGTCGGCCCGCCAGGCCGCCTGCAGCCGCTGGAGGTAATCCGGCGGCATCGCCACGTTGGAATCGGCGAGCACGACCCAGTCATGCGCGGCGGCGCGCCAGCCGCGCACGCAATTGTTCAGCTTGGGATTGTCGCTCACGCGCTCGTCGCCGAGGATCAGCCGGGCCGGCACCTGCGGGTGGTCGGCGATCAGGCGCTGCACCCGCGGGACGATCGGATCGGCCGGGTCGGCCACGCAGAAGATCAGCTCGTAGGCCGGATAGGCGAGGCGGAAGCTGCGAGCCAGCATCTCGTCGCTGAACGCCTCGACCCCGTGGAGCGGCCGGACCAGGGAGACCGGGGCCCCGGCCGGGAAGGTGGACGCGCCGTGGACCGTCCCGATGCGCCGGCCCGCGATCGCGATGCTGGCGATCTGGATCAGGGCCAACAGCGCGCCGAGGGACAACGCCGACACCGTGGGGTCAATCATGCGGATCCCTTGTTCACGCCCGTGATCGGCCCGGATCGCCGGCGAGCGCGTTGAATCAAGGACTTAGAGCCGTCCCCGATCACAACGTGATCGGGGACGGCTCTAGCGGCCGGACCGCGTCAACCGTGTGACAGCGCCTCCCTCAGAACCGCAGCGTGAGGTTGCCCTTCACGGCCTGGTCCTGCGCCCGGGCGCCGACTTGGCCGGTGTAGGACACGCCGAGGGTCGCGTTCGGCGCCACCCGCAGGTCGAGCCCCGCACTCGCGACCAGCGCGTCCCGGTCGATCGGCACCCCCGCGCTCAGGAAGGCCGGGCCGGTGCCGAAGCTCAGCAGCGCCGTCGGGACCACGTCCCCGAACGCCCGCCGGTAGCCAAGCAGGCCGTAGGCCTTCACCGGAAGCCCGAAGCCCAGATCCAGGCTGGTCTGCGCCCGCACGCCTGCCGTCACCGCGCCGAGGTCATAGTCGCGCGCGTAGCTCACCAGGGCCGCCGCGCCGCCCGTCTCCGCAAACCCGTCCCGCCGGATGCCGATATAGGCCGCGCCGACGAACGGCTCGAGATAGGTCGAGGCCTGCTGCAGCGCCGGGCCGTCCTTCGCCATCAGGGCCGCCGGCGCGCTCAGGGTGAACCGGTAGCCGATCTCGCCGAAGCCCTGGATTGTGTGGCCGCCACCATGCCCGGTCGGGCTGTCCGACAGGCCGTACAGCACGCTGCGCCGAGTGCGGGTGTCGGTGTCGGCGTAGAGGGCGCCGAGCCGCACCGCGACCGGACCGAATTCGTACCCGCCGTAGACGCCGCCGAAGCCGCTCTTGAGCGTCGCGCTCTCCGCCCGGGCATTGCCGCCCTGCCGGCCGGCGCTGTCGAGGTTGGCCTCGGTGTAGCCGCCGACCACGCCGAACTTGAACCCGCTCGGCAGCCGGATGTCGGCGCCGAGCGCGAAGCCGGCGATCTGCCGGTCGAGGTCGAAGGCGTTGCCGCCCCCGCCGGCCGTGCCGAACGCACCAAAACCCTGCCCCCAGAGCCCGAACACCTGCGGGTCGAGGATCCGCGCCGGCACGCTCGCCACCACGGGCGACCGGCCCGGCAGGTCGGCGCTGTAG
>NZ_VRVD01000794.1:0-1893 GCF_008040015.1 Methylobacterium sp. WL18
CGCCACCGAGACCGCCCGCTCGCCCGAGGCCGCGCAGGCGCTGCTGGCCGGCGAGACCGAGGGGCCGATGGCGGCGGCGCTGGAGGAGATCACCGCGCTGATCGCCGGCCAGGAGGATGCGGCCCGGCTCGCCGATTACCGCAACTACTTCGTCTACGAGATCGGCATGAAGGACGCGGCCGGCAACCGCACGACGATGTCGGCGCGGGCCCTGCGCGGATCGGGGGGCGAGGCGCAGGCGCCGTTCTACGTGGCGATCGCGGCCTCGCTGGCGAGCGCCTACTATCCGGGCGACCGGCCCGGCGACGAGAATCCGGGCCTGGGGCTCTGCCTCCTCGACGAGGCGTTCTCCAAGCTCGACGTGCGCAACAGCCAGGCGCTGGTCGATCTCTACCGCGCCTGGGGATTGCAGCTGCTGATCGCCGCCCCCGAGGACAAGCGCACGACGCTGACCGAGGTGATGGACACCATCGTCACCGTCTACAAGAGCCCGGACCTGACGTCGGTGCGGATCGAGGCCGAGCACCCGTTGGAGGCGGCGCGCCGGGCGCTGCACGCGATCAACCCGGAGCAGGTCGGGATCGAGGGATTCCGCCGCTCCGACGCGGCCGAGTGAGCCGGCGGGGCACCGATTGCGATCCCCGATATCCCCGCTGTTCCGGAGCCGCGCCCAGGTTCGCTCAGTGCAGGCCCCGCGCCAGGGCCACGATGCCGCCGACGATCACGAGCGCCTGGAACCCGATCGCGCCGAGCATCCATTTGACGATCTCGGCCTTCGTGTCGGCGAGGTCGGCCTTGTTGGCGAGCCGCAGCGCTTCGATATCCGACTTGGTCGAGAGCCGCAGCGCCTCGATATCCGTCCGGACCGCGGCGATGTCGGTCTTTGTCGCCAGATCGTTCTGAATCGCCTCGGCGATGGCGTCGGCCAGACCTTCGGCCTGCTCCGAGGACATCTTGGCCTTGTCGCGGAGCGTGCGGACGAACCGCAGGGTGTCGAAAGCAACGGCGGTCACGGACGCGGCTCGCACTCTTGAGAAGAGGCTGACCTGAAGTGCAGCTTCAGGCTCCGTTCGTCTAGCATACGAACGGCCCTGGCGCACTGGCGACGTGACCTTGGCATGCTCGATCGACCGCCTCGTCGTCAGCCGGCGGGCGCGGCACGACCGGCAAGCAATTCGTCACGGCCCTGCCGATCGATCGGCGGGGCTCTGCGCTGCGAGGACCCCAGCAGGTCGATCCTCTTCGCGCAAAGCCACTTTGAATCCGCTGGAACCGGTCAGTTCAGGTAGGTGCGGATCCAGTTCGGGGAGAGGATCTCGCCCTCCTCGGTGATGATCCAGGGCTGCTTGGCCGGATCGGTCAGGGCGCCCGCGGCGGCGGCGATCGCCTCGCGCAGGGTGCCGTACCGCTCGGGCTGAGCCAGCGGGGCGGTCGCCGGGGCCGTGCGCCAGATCGTGAGATCGGCCGGGCGTTCGAGAGCTTCGGTTTCCATGATGTCGTGTCCTTCCGAACCGTTTTGGACCGTTCAGATCCCCGCCGCCCGGTCGAGCCGGTGTGCCGCGGGGTCCGTGAGGCTGAGCGTCAATGCAAGCATCTCTGCGGCAGCTTTGCGATCAATTTGGGCATTACAGGTACCAGTATCTAGTCCTACTACGTAGGATTAGGTGCGGTGCCTTGTTCCATGCCCAAACCGGCCATGTCTGATCCGCCGTGAACTTGCGAGAATTGTGGCCACCGATTGATGACCATTCCGTTAGCCAATGCGCGCCAGTCTCCGAGGTGCGCCAGAACACGTCGGGGCCCCGGCGGAGACCGCGCTTCCTCCGTGTTGACGCCCCGATCCTGAACGCGCACTTAAGGCTCTGCCCGCCCCCTGCCCCGCCCCTGCCTGGA
>NZ_VRVD01000795.1:0-1891 GCF_008040015.1 Methylobacterium sp. WL18
CACCGACACGGTGTCGGCCGGCTCCGCCTGTGCGGCGGCGGGCGTCACGGCGTTCGGCTGAGCCGGCGCCGGGCGCTTGCGGGGCGGATCGTTGTAGGGGGTGTTGTAGCCCTTGCGGACGGCCGACCAGTAGGTCTCCCGGGTCAGGCCCGAACCCGTCAGGGCGGCATCGATCATGGCGGTGGCCCGTGCCGCGAGGTCTGGCACCTCGTCCGGCTTCAGCCAACTCTCGACAGGCATCATGCGATCTCCGATCCACACGGCCGAGCTTCTAACGGACCAGACTTAGCCAGACGGTGAACGCGCGGGCCGGGGGAAGGTTGCGATGCACAAATTTCCGCCGGGCCTGTGGGTTGGTGTGCGTAGCCGAGCCCGATGGAGTCCACGGGCGCAAGTCCCGAAGCCGCCGACGGCGCACCGTATGGGCAGAAGCCGAAGCTGGCCCCTATGCTCGATGGACGATCAGGTCGAAGCCCTCGTCCGGGGTCGGCGCCACGAAGTACCGCGTGAACAGCGCGAACTGCGCGTCCGTCACCGTGAAGTCGTGCGTGCCGGCCGCATTCCGCGCGCGCAGGCGCTCCCTGCACACGTCATCGGCCACATCGAGATAGTGGAGCCGGTGGACGACCCCGGCTTCCTCGAACAGGGTGCGCATCCAGTCCCGGCTGGCGCGGGTGTTGGCGGGGAAATCCAGCACCACCGAGAGCCCGGCCCGGAGCAGGTCCACCACGTGCGGGCCCATCACGCTGCGCAGGCGGGTCGAGTGGCGGACATAGTCGGCCGGGGTGGTCTGCTCATCGGGATACAGCCGGGCGAGCCAGCGATCCTCGGCCACCACGATGGTGCCGGGCGCCGCGCCGAGGCCGGCGGTGAGCGTCGATTTCCCGGCGGCGATCTTGCCGCAGACGAGATGCAGCGTCGTTTGTTGGGCAGGCATCACGGTCGACCTTGGGCACGGCGCAGCAGGCGCCAGAGTGTTCACGGGCGGGCAGACCCGGCCTGACGGATCAGGCCGGGCCGTTAATTCGGCTGCGGATCGCAGCGGCCGCGCGGTGAATCGACAAGGTCATGGGCGGAGTCTGACAGGTCCCGGCGGGCGAGACCAGGGGTGCCGGGAATGTCCATCGGGATATGAAGACGATCGCAGAGCCGGTTTCGGCGGCAGCTGCGGGTTGACGCCGGCGATTGTGACCAGCCGGAGACTGCGTCAGCTTCCAGTATCTTGAGCCCAAGCGTTTCGGTTTTGCCATTATGCCGCGATGACGGACAATAAGTCCTCGCTCTGTATTTTATGATACCCATAGAAATCAAAATACATTGTTTCGCAAAAACACATCTGAATTTAATCTGAAAAACCCAGCGTTGCGTTTGCAAAAATCCCAACCGATGCGCACTTAATAGGGGCCGGCATGACGTGAGTCGGTCGGCGCACGACAGTTCCGCACGGCAGGATGGCCATGGTTGGATCTGTGAACAGGGTGGCGGCGCCCGAAGGGGCACAGCGGCCGGGGACGCACAGGCCGGAGAATCCGGGCCTCGTCGGGAATCCCGGTGAGGCAACGCCGGCGACCGGTCCCGGGCCGGAGCCGGAGGCGGGGTCGCCACTGGCCGCCGCGGAGCGGCTGGGCTACGCCAAGCTGTCCCAGATCAGCGGGGTCCTGCTGTCCTTGGCGTCGGCCCGGACCAGCGGACGGGACCTCGCCGCCTCCGCGCTTCAGCCGGCCGGCCAGAAGCTCCGGCGGCTCAAGGCGGAAGCCCTGGCGGCCGCGGCCTCCGGGGACACGAAGGCGGTGGCCCGCATCGCCGAAGCGTTGACCAAGGTAGCCCGGGAGATCGCCGATGCCGCCCGGGACTACGCCGCCGCCGGCGGGGACACGGCCCTCACGCAGGC
>NZ_VRVD01000796.1:0-1881 GCF_008040015.1 Methylobacterium sp. WL18
CCGCGATGGCCGGCCCGGAGACGTTGAACGGGCCGCGGATGCGGTTGACCGCGTCGGCCACGTGGGCCGGCGCCAGCATCCAGCCGATCCGCAGGGCGGCGAGCCCGTGGATCTTCGAGAAGGTCCGGGTCATCACGACGTTCTCGGATTCGAGCGCGAGTTCGAGCCCGGCCGAGTAGTCGTTCGCCCGCACGTATTCCGCGTAGGCGCCGTCGATCACCAGCAGCACGTTGGCCGGCAGGGCGGCGTGCAGGCGGCGGATCTCGTCGAACGGCAGGTAGGTGCCGGTCGGGTTGCTCGGGTTGGTGACGTAGACGATCCGGGTGCGCTCGGTGACCCGGGCCAGGATCGCGTCGACGTCGGTGGTGAAGTCGCGCTCGGGCGCCACCACCGGCTCTCCGCCGGCCGCCAGGATCGCGATCCGGTAGACCAGGAATCCGTGCTCCGAGTAGATCCCCTCGGTGCCGGGGCCGCCATACGCGTAGGCCAGCAGCGACAGCAACTCGTCCGAGCCCGCGCCGCAGACGATCCGCTCCGGATCGAGCCCGTAGCGCTTGGCGATCGCCGTGCGCAGCACCGTGGCGCGGCCGTCCGGGTAGGTCTCCAGCTTGGCGGCGGCCTCGTGGAGCGCCGCGAGCGCCACCGGGCTCGGCCCCAGCGGCGTCTCGTTGGACGAGAGCTTGTGGACCTTGCCGCCGCCGGGCCGCCCGCTCTTGCCGGGCACGTAGGTGTCGATCGCCAGAACGCCGGGGCGCGGTTCCGGGCGGGCGAGAAGGGGGGCGGACATGGCTCTAGCGACTCGGATGCGCGGGCTGGGTTGGGCTGTCCCGGTCCGTCTACAGCATTTCCTTTGCCGAAGAACCCGGGCCGTCACGACGCGGCGGCGGCTGCAGAAAGGATCTTGCCGGAACCGCGTGCGCTGCCGCGGCGCGTTCCGCTGCGACAGGCCTGATACGGCCCGCTCGCGAGCCGACACGGCCACGCCCAATACCTTTTAGGCCTCCCGGAAGCGGCCATCCGTTGGTTTTTCGACCGCTTCGCCTCGGAATGGTTATGCGGCGCTCCTGAAGCTACCGTCGGGCTTCCGAGCAGGTCCTACGCGCATGAACGACATTCCGTGGATCGACGCAGCCGGCGCAGCGATGTGGGCGCTCGTCGAACGATACACCGGACGGGTGGGCTACAAGGGAGGCGTCAAGGCCAGCGGTCTGAACGACGATCCCGCTGTCATCGACTGCTCGGGATGGACCGCTCGGCTCCTGTCGGCTGGTATGGCTGCGGCGAACCGTGAAGCTGGACGTCCCCTCTTCAGCAGCGAGGAACAAGCGGCGGTTCACACGTGGTCGGACCGCCTGATCGAGAACCTGGAGCGGCGCTCCGGCGTCATCCTGACGGGCGGCCATATCACCGTCGCGGGACTGCCGCCTTATGCGACCATCGGCTTGCAGCAGGGCGGAGGTGCATGGGCGAAGAACCACCCTCGCCCCCGTGGCATCACGCACGTTGTCCAAGTCGTCCATCGCCCCGGCGATCATGCCCCGTATGTGTCGGAGGCGCAGGGGATGACCAAGCCGTATGGTCTTCGGCTGACGCCTTTGGCTGAGTGGATCGAGCAGACGCGCGACGACCTGAAGCCTGACAGGGCATGGGCAGTAACCCCGTTCGCGGGATCAGGCTTCGACTGCCGCTGAGGACCATGAGCGGACGGGGCGGAGCGTCCGCTTCAATGCCTGTCGCTCGGAAGCGGACCCTCCCAAATCCGCCCCTCTCGGACGTTCGGGGACGGCTAACAACGCCCGACTTCGCCCATCGGGGATGCCGCGAACGGCCCGGTCGATCATCCTGACATCCCGGGCTCCGCCGCGCGGCTCCGGGAGGGCG
>NZ_VRVD01000797.1:0-1880 GCF_008040015.1 Methylobacterium sp. WL18
GTGGTGGCCGATCTCGGCGCCGGGCCCGAGGCCGTCGAGGCCTGGGCCAAGGCCCGGGGCGCGCCGCTGGTCCGCATCCGTGACGCCGTCGACGCGATCAGCGCCTCGGGCCTGACGGTCTCCAAGGCCACGGTGGCGGCGAGCCTGCTCGGCGATCTGGTCCGGGCGGATTGAAGGTTCGCCCGGTGGTCATGCGCCCGGCGTCGAGGCGGAGAAAATCCGGCTTCCGCTTCGGCTGACGGCCGTCACCGTCAGACCGAGGCCCAGGATCGACACGGCGGCGGCGAGCAACGGCAACTGGCCGTAGCCGGCGCCTAGCGTCAGGGCGGTGCCGCCGATCCAGGCCCCGGTGGCGTTGCCGAGGTTGAACGCACCCTGGTTGAGCGTCGAGGCGAGGTTCGGCGCGTCGCTGGCAGCCTCGACGACCCAGATCTGCAGCGGCGAGACCAGCGCGAAGGCGAGGCCCGACCACAGGACCAGCACGGCGACGGTCGGGATGGCGTGGTGGGCGACCGCCGCCAGGACCAGCAGCACCGCGACGATGCCGATGAACCCGCCGATGATCGTCGCCATCAGGCCCCGGTCGGCGAAGTGGCCGCCCGCGAGGTTGCCCACCGTGAGGCCGATGCCCGCGGCGAACAGCACCCCGGTGACGCCCTGCGACGAAAACCCGGTCACGCCAGTCAGGAACGGCGTGATGTAGGTGAACACCGTGAAGAAGCTGACCGAGGAGAGGGTCGAGATCAGCATCGGCCGCAGCACCGGCCAGCGCCCGAGCGCCCGGAACTCCTTGACCAGGCCGCCGCGGGTACCGGGCAGTCCGGCGGGCACGAACAGCTGGATCGCCAGCCCGGCCAGCAGGCCGATCACCACCACGGCCCAGAAGGTCGAGCGCCATCCGCTAACTTGACCCAGGGCCGTTCCCAACGGCACACCGAGGACGTTGGCCAGGGTCAGCCCGGCGAACATCAGCGAGACCGCCTGGGTCCGCTTCTCGCGCGGCACCAGATCGCGCGCCACCACGGCGCCGATCCCGAAGAAGGCCCCGTGCGCGAAGGCGGTGACGATCCGGGCTGCCATCAGCAGGCCGTAGCTCGGCGCCAGGGCGCAGCCGACATTGCCGATCAGGAAGACCGCCATCAGGGCGAGCAGGGCCGTCTTCCGGGGCAAGCCCGCGGTGGCGATCGCCACGATCGGCGCGCCGACGACGACGCCCATGGCGTAGCCGGACACGAGGTAGCCGGCCTGCGGGATGGTGACGCCGAAGCCGTGCGCCACCTCCGGGAGCAGGCCCATGATGACGAATTCGGTGGTGCCGATACCGAACGAGGCGACGGCGAGGGCGAGGATCGGCAGGGACAGCACGTCGGCTTCCTTCGTTCGGACGGCGGGCGTCGCTTTGTGCAACGCAGCATGACGAAGGATGGAGCAGCACGAACTTTTGCATAGCGATGCACACGCGACGCACGGTTGCGCCGCGTGCACGGTCTCGACATCGACGATCCCGGACGATCAGGCCCGGGTGCTGCCGCGCTCGATCAGCCGCGGCGGGATCAGCACGCGCTCGCCGAGGGCCGATTCGGGTCCGGACATCCGGGCGATCATGGCCAGCGCCGCCTCGACCAGCGCCGGCACGTCCTGGTCGAAGCTGGTGAGATCGTAGCCGCCCCACCCCGCCGCCGGGATGTCGTCGTAGCCGATCACGCGGACCTCGTCGGGAACGCGCCGGCCGACGCGCCGCAGCGCGTCGATCGCGCCCAATGCGCAGAGGTCGTTGGCGCAGAAGACGCCGTCGACCGGGGCGTCCGCGCGAATCCGCATCGCCGCCTCGGCGCCGCCCTCATACGTGTAGGCGGATCCCGCGACGCGTGGCTCCGGCA
>NZ_VRVD01000798.1:0-1875 GCF_008040015.1 Methylobacterium sp. WL18
GGCCGGACGGGCCCTGCACGGTCGGCGCCGCCGGGCCGCTGCGCACCCATTCCAACGAGGTCGTGCGCGAGGCGGTGATCGGCGGGCTGGGCATCGCCCTGCGCTCCACCTGGGACGTGCACGCGGAATTGCGCAGCGGCCTGCTGGAGGTGGTGCTGCCCGCCTACACGGCCGCCGCGCAGGCCGGCATCTACGCGGTCTATCCGAGCCGGGCCTTCGTCCCGGCCAAGACCCGGGCGTTCCTCGACTTCCTGAAGCGCACCTACCGGTCGAGCGCCGCCTGGCCGGAGCCCTGAGGCGCCCTGCCCGGCTCACCGGGGGGCGACCGGATTCGTAGGCAGCCGGATGAGGCGCGGGTCCCCTCGCCCGTGCGGGCTGGGATATTCACGCCTCGCTGCTGGATGAGGGCCAAGGCTGGCCCCGAGCCCGTTCCCTTCCCCCTCTGCGGGCTACGATGTTCACACATCGGTTTGCGAAAGCCGCGACGCGCCCCCTCTCCCGTGCGGGAGAGGGTTGGGGTGAGGGACCAGGTTTTTCCGGAGCAGTCGCATCCCTCACCCTGTCCCTCTCCCGCACGGGAGAGGGGACCCGCGCCACATCCGGGGATGTGTGAATCCGATAGCTCTGCGGGGGAGGGAGACGCGCCCAGGATCAGCCGACGCCCCCACATCCGGCAGCGATGTGCGATCCGCTCAGGCACACGCGCGCAAAGCACCCGCACCCTTCACCCCAGCACGACCACGCGCATCATCCGTAGCCGGCTTACTGCGCGAAGTCGGGATCGGTGCGGGCCAGCATCCGCTTGAACGCCGCCCACTCGTTGTCCGGGGCGCCCTGGACGGCGACGCGATCGTAGCCGGCTGCGTATTGCCCGGCGGTCTTGGCCGCGATGGCGGCGGAGGGGCGGGTGATCGGCGCGCCGGCCGCCTGGATCGCCAGCTGCGCCCGGCACGAGCGCTCCAGGTTGTGCATCAGCTTGAACGCCTCGCCGACCGAGCGGCCGCAGGTCAGCAGCCCGTGGTTGCGCAACACCATGACGGGCTTGTCGCCGAGGTCGGCCACCAGCCGCGCCCGCTCGTCGAGGTCGAGGGCGATGCCCTCGTAGGCGTGGTAGGCGAGCCGGCCGGCGAACTGCATCGACCACTGGTTCAGGGCGAGCAGCCCCTCCTCCTGGCACGACACCGCGACGCCCGCGACCGTGTGGGTGTGCAGCACGCAGATCGCGTCGTGGCGCGCGGCGTGGATGGCGCTGTGGATCGTGAAGCCGGCCGGGTTGATGCCGAGCCCCATCGGGTCCTCGAGCACGCGGCCGTCGATATCGACGGTGACGAGGTTCTGGGGCGTCACCTCCTCGAAGCGCATCCCGTAGGGGTTGATCAGGAACCGATGCCCCTCCCCCGGCAGCCGCGCCGAGATGTGGGTGTAGATGCTGTCGTCGAGGCCGAGCCGGTGGATCAGCCGGTAGGCCGCCGCCAGGTCGAACCGCATCGCCTCGACCGCGGCGGGGTCGGCCGCGGGGTCCGGGGCGCTCGAATGGGCGGCTGCGATCATGCGACGGCTCCTGACTCGCTGGGCGGCATCGCCGACAGGGTGCACCAGGGGCCGCGTGTCGGCAATGCATCGGGGCCGATCGCTGGAGTCCCGGATTCACAAGGTCCGGGACCTTGTGCGGGTCCAGGGCGGAGCCCTGGTATCTCGGGGCTCCGCCCCAAACCCCGCCAAAGGGCTCGCCCTTTGGGAACCCCTTCCCCGGCCCGGCCCACATCTTGACAATGTTCCTATTTTGTGCTCATGGTCTCTCGCCCGCCGCGATCCGTCGTGAGACGTCTCGGGGCGCCGGTCCGGTCAGCCGCCGGGCGGGCGGCGGTGGGCCGG
>NZ_VRVD01000799.1:0-1860 GCF_008040015.1 Methylobacterium sp. WL18
GGCAGGAGCGGCGGGACCAGGCCGCAGCGCAGGGCCTCGACCTGGGCCAGGCTCTCGCTGATGCCGGCCTCGTCCTCGACCGCGAAGCCGAGCGCCGCGAGCAGGCCGCGCCGGACCTCCAGGGAGGTCTCCACCGGCTGGCCGAAGGCGTCGGTGTATCCGGAGGCGACGCCGACGAGGGCGGCGAGTTTTTCGAGGGGGCTCACGCGTGGGTCTCCGCGAGGAACAGGCCGGTCCAGGCGGGCAGGTCCCGTCCGGTCTTGTCGGGGGCGTTGGTCCAGACCACCCGGGCATCGCCCGGATCGACCGCGAAGGCCGCGTCCCCGACATTGGCGACGAACCGCAGGGTGCCGGCGCCGAAGCGCCAGGTGCAATCGACCACGTCGGATCGCGGCAGGGTGGCGGCGGCGCCCTGGTAGCCGGACTTCGCCAGCGGCACCACGACGTCCCGGCGCAGAGAGAGCAGCCGTGTCGTCTCGGCCAGCACCTCGCGGTGCGGCGAGCGCGCCCGCTCCGACCAGTCGAGCTTCGAGGCCTCGAAGGTCTCGCGCTCGGTCGGATCCGGGATCTTCGAGGTATCGTCGGCGAACGCCGCAAAACTCTTGAACTCCCGGCGGCGGCCCTCGCGCACCGCGGTGTTGAGGTCCGTATCCGGGGCGAAGTCCACGAAGAACAGGAACGGCGTCGAGGCCGACCATTCCTCGCCCATCCAGAGCATCGGGATCTGCGGCGCCAGCAAAAAGCCGGCCCGGGCGAGATCGAGCTTTTTCGGGTCGGCCAGATGCGAGAGCCGCTCGCCGAGCGCCCGGTTCCCGACCTGGTCGTGGTTCTGCAGGAAGGTCACGAAGGCCGAGGGCGGCAGGTGGCCCGAGGGCTCGCCGCGCGGGTGGTTGTCGAGGGTGGCGAACGGCTCGCCCTGATACGCGAAGCCCTCCGCCAGGCAGCGGGCCAGGCGCTCGACTGGTTTGTCGGCAAAGCTTTGATAATAGCCGGCGTCCTCGCCGGTGAGCAGCACGTGCCAGCAATGGTGCAGGTCGTCGGCCCATTGCGCGTCGTGCATCTTCGGCCGCCCGGCGCCGTCGCGCTCGAGCCAGCGCGCCTGGTTGGCCTCGTTCTCGAGCATCAGGTGGATGTCGCGGTCCGGGAAGGTCTTGCGGACCGTCTCACCGAGCTCGGCCAAGAAATGGCGCGGGGAATCGTCGAGGATGGCGTGGACGGCGTCGAAGCGCAGGCCGTCGAAATGGTATTCCTCCAGCCAGTACAGGGTGTTCTGGATGAAGAACTGCCGCACGGTGGCGCCGCTCTCCTTGCCGTCGAAGTTGATGCCGGCGCCCCACGGGGTCTGGTGGCGCTCGGTGAAGAAGGTCTTGGCGTAGGCGTGCAGGTAATTCCCGGCCGGCCCGAAATGGTTGTAGACCGCGTCGAGGTAGACCATCAGCCCGAGCCCGTGGGCGGCGTCGATCAGGCGCTTGAGGTCGTCCGGGCGGCCATAGGCGCCGTCGGGGGCGTAGGGCAGGACCCCGTCGTAGCCCCAGTTGCGCGAGCCCTTGAAGTCGGCGAGCGGCAGCAGCTCGATCGCGGTGACGCCGAGCGCATTGAGATCGGGCAGGCGCGCCTGCAGGGCGGCATAGGTGCCCTCCGGGGTCGCGGTGCCGACATGGCACTCGTAGATCACCGCCTCCTCGAACGGGCGCCCGGTCCAGGCCTCGTCCGTCCACGCGAAGGCGCGGGGATCGATGACCTCGCTGAGGCCCGAGACGTCGTCCGGCTGGAAGCGCGAGGCCGGGTCCGGCGCCACGAGGTCGCCGTCGACCCGGAAGCCGTAGCGGGCGCCGGGCTTCACCCCGGGCAGGGCGGTGC
>NZ_VRVD01000079.1:0-12525 GCF_008040015.1 Methylobacterium sp. WL18
CAGCACCCTGCACGGCCAGTCCCAAAAACATTGCGATGCGCCGGTCTGGTGGCTCGAGCGGCGTGCCCAGAACCCGATCCCATCTCGAACTCGGCCGTTAAACACGCCAGCGCCCATGGTACTGTGTTTCAAGGCACGGGAGAGTCGGTCGCCGCCAGACCTGCACATCGCAAGAACACCACATCCCCTCGACACGAAGACTGAACGCAAACAGGCCGCCCCTCACTTGGGCGGCCTGTTTGCGTTTCAGGTGCTGCTCGAGCAGTCGCTCCTTACCACACCGTCATCTTCTCGCGATCGTCCGGTAATCGCGGCGATGCCAGGGTTTGCAAGCCGTTCACGCGGCTGAAGCCGACGTCTTCGCTGCTTGCGCGTTCGCCGGCTTCGGAGCGGGCCGAGACCCGCCCCCAACGGTCTCGGCCCGCCTTTGGCGGCCTGCGGGGGAGGGGAGCGGTATCGCCGTGATGATAGAGCAGCGTTCCCCCCCTTCGCGAGCCGCGCTATGGACTGGGTCCATGCGACTGCTCATCATCGAGGATGACCGGGAGGCGGCGGCCTATCTGGTGAAGGCGTTCCGCGAAACCGGGCACGTCGCCGACAGCGCGCATGACGGGCTCGACGGCTACGCGCTCGCCCGCGAGGGCGCCTACGACGTGCTGATCGTCGACCGGATGCTGCCGAAGCTCGACGGCCTGTCGCTGATCCGCTCCCTGCGCGAGCAGAGCGTCGCGACTCCGGTGCTGATCCTCTCCGCGCTGGGCCAGGTCGACGACCGGGTGAAGGGCCTGCGCGCCGGCGGCGACGACTACCTCCCGAAACCCTACGCGTTCTCGGAGCTGCTCGCCCGCACCGAGGCGCTCGCCCGGCGGCAGGCCGGATCGGGCGCGGCGGAGGAGACCCGTTACCGGGTCGGCGATCTCGAACTCGACCGCCTGTCCCATCGGGTCACCCGCGCCGGCCGCGAGATCCTGCTGCAGCCGCGGGAGTTCCGTCTGCTCGAATACCTGATGCGGCATGCCGGCCAAGTGGTGACCCGGACGATGCTGCTCGAGCATGTCTGGGACTACCATTTCGATCCGCAGACCAACGTCATCGACGTTCACGTCTCGCGCCTGCGCGGCAAGCTCGACAAGGGCTTCGCATCGCCGATCATCCATACGGTCCGGGGCGCCGGCTACGTCCTGCGCTTCGATGAGGGTGCCACCGGGTGAGCATGGGCCTCCCGGTCGAGCCGATGCCCCGGGAGACCGTCGGGGCGCGGGTCCAGAAGCTGTTCCGCACCACCGCGTTCAAGCTGTCGCTCGCCTACCTGGCGATCTTCGCGCTCTGCGCCTTCCTGGCGCTCGGCTACGTCGCCTGGAACGCCCGGGCGGTGCTGGACGACCAGATCGTCTCGACCATCGATGCCGAGATCAACGGCCTGTCCGAGCAGTACAATGCCGGGGGGCTGCGGCGGCTGATCACCGTGGTCGAGCGCCGGTCCCGCGAGCCGGGTGCCTCGCTATATCTGGTGACCACCGCGAGCGGCGAGCACGTCGTCGGCAATGTCGGCTACGTGCCGGCGGCGGTGCTGGCGAGCCCCGGCCAGAGCGAGACCCGATACGGGCGGGGCGATTCGGACGTCGATCCCCATCGCGCAATCGTGCGGGTCTTCACCCTTCCGGGCGGGTTCCGGCTGCTCGTCGGACGCGACACCGAGGAGCGCGACCGGTTGCGTGCGGTGATCGGCCGGGCGTTCGGAACCTCCCTCGCCGCCGTGGTGATCCTGGGCGTGATCGGCGGCTGGCTGGCGGCGAGCCGGGTCCTGCGCCGGGTCGACGCCATGACGCAGACCACCCGGGCGATCATGGCGGGCGACCTCGACGGCCGGCTCTACGTCGCGGGCAACGGCGACGAGCTGGACCGCCTCGCCGCGAGCCTCAACCTGATGCTGGAGCGGATCGGCGAACTGATGCGCGGGATGCGCGAGGTCTCCGACAACATCGCCCACGACTTGAAGACCCCGCTGACGCGCCTGCGCAACCGTGCCGACGAGGCCCTACGCAAGGCCGCCTCGCCGGACGAGCTGCGGATCGCCCTGGAGGCGGTGATCGAGGAGAGCGACGGTCTGATCCGGGTGTTCAACGCGCTTCTGATGATCGCGCGCCTGGAAGCCGGCAACGCCCGGGAGATTCTGGCGCCGGTCGATCTCGGCGCCGCCGTCCGGGAGGTTGGAGAACTCTACGAGGCGCTGGCCGAGGACCAAGGGCTGGCCCTCGACGTGCGCGCGGAGGATGGCCTGATCATCGCAGGCAACCGTGAGCTGATCGGGCAGGCGCTGTCCAACCTGATCGACAACGCCCTCAAATACGGGGCCGACGGATCGGAGGCGCGGGTGGCGGTGGAGGCCGCGCGCTCAGGGGATGCCGTCCGTCTCACCGTGTCGGATCACGGACCGGGTATCCCGGAGGCCGAACGGGAGCGCGTGTTGAGCCGGTTCGTCCGCTTGGAGGACGCGCGCTCGCGGCCGGGCTTCGGGCTGGGGCTCAGCCTGGTCAACGCCGTGGTGCGCCTGCATCGTGGGACGCTGCGGCTGTCCGATAACGCGCCGGGGCTGCGGATCGAGCTTGCCTTCCCGGCGCAGGGTGCATCCGCGGATTCGGGTGACGGCGCGGCCGAACCGACACCGTCTTCGGCGGATGCGCCGGGTGGGTCGATTTCGCGTCGGCCTTGAGGCAGGTACGTCGTCACGACATTCCGGCATCCCGCCACCGCGACCCAGGAGGTTCCATGACCCTCACGTCCAAGACCGCCCTCGTCACCGGATCCACCAGCGGAATCGGACTTGCCATCGCTCGCAGCCTTGCGGCCGAGGGGGCCAACGTCGTGCTCAACGGCTTCGGGGATGCCCAGGCCATCGAGGAAACCCGGGCCGGGATCGAGCGCCAGCATGGGGTGAAGGTTCAGTATTCGGCGGCCGACATGAGCAAGCCCGAGGCGATCGCCGGGATGGTGCGGGAGGCGGAGGCGGCGTTCGGCGCCATCGACGTGCTGGTCAACAATGCGGGCATCCAGTTCGTCTCGCCGATCGAGGATTTTCCACCGGAGAAGTGGGAGCAGATCATCGCCATCAACCTGTCGTCGGCGTTTCACGCGATGCATGCCGCGATCCCCGGCATGAAGGCCCGCGGCTGGGGGCGGATCATCAACACCGCCTCGGCGCACTCGCTGGTCGCCTCACCGTTCAAGTCCGCCTACGTGGCGGCCAAGCATGGGATCAGCGGGCTCAGCAAGGCCGCAGCCCTCGAACTGGCGCCGCACAGGATCACGGTGAACTGCATCTCGCCGGGCTACGTCTGGACGCCTCTGGTTGAGGCACAGATTCCCGACACCATGAAGGCGCGCGGCTTGACCAAGGAGCAGGTGATCGAGGACGTGATGCTGAAGGCGCAGCCGACCAAGGAGTTCGTCACCGTCGATCAGGTGGCGGCGCTCGCGGTGTTCCTGTGCTCCGATGCGGCGAGCCAGATCACCGGGGCCAACATCAGCATGGATGGCGGCTGGACCGCTCAGTAGCGTCGCAAAGAGGCGGCCTCGCCGGAACGTCGGCGAGGCCGCCTAAGATCACCGGCGCCCGTGGAACAGCAGGGCGATCCCGTAGCCGACCGCGCCGGCGATCAGCAGCGCGACCAGCGGGTTCTCCTCGACCCGGGCCCCGACGGCGGCGCGGCCGTCACGCAGGTAGGCACCGCCCCGCTCGTAGGCGTCGCCCGCGACGTCGCCGGCCCGGCCGTAGGCGTCTCCGGCATAGTCGCTCGCCTTGTCGGCGAGGTCCCGGGCCTTGTCCTTGACCTGCCCGTAGGCGTTCTCAGCCTGCCCCTGGACATCGCGAACCCGGCCTTCCACCGAATCCCGGTTCGAGCCCACGAAGTCGCCAGCCGCACCCTGGGCCTTGCCCAGGGCTTCCTTGGCGCCGCCGACGATCCGATCCGTATCCACCATGACACTCTCCTCGACGTGACCGCGGCACCGGTACGAGAGGAGGTGCCGCAGGATTCCTCATCGTGCAGCGAACGCGCGAGACCGGGTTTGCGCACCGTGCCCCGGCGATTTTCTGCGCCTCCGGCCGCTCGACGTCGATCAAGGTAAACGGGCGGCGCCGGAACGGGGCGCCGAGCCTCAGAGGCCGATCAGCTCGGCGATGGCCGCAGCACCAGCGGCCGGCGAGGTCTCCCCGCGGGCAACGCCGGCCTCGGCCTCGGCGGTGCTGCGCCGGACCTCCGGCGAGCCGACGAGGCGCTGGTGCAAACGCTCGTGGACGAGCGCCCACATCCATTTCACGTCCTGCGTCCGGCGCTTGGCCTGGATCTCCCCGGTGGCGGTGAGCTTTTCCCGGTGATCGACGATCCGCGCCCAGAGCGCGTCGAGGCGCAGGTTGTGGAAGCCCGAGATCGTCACCACCGGCGGCGTCCAGGTCGACGAGGCGGGGGTGAGGATATGCAGGGCGGCGCGGTATTCGGAGGCCGCCGCGTTGGCCCGCTGTTCGGCCTCGCCGGAATCGGCCTTGTTGACTGCGATCATGTCGGCGAGTTCCAGGATGCCCTTCTTGATCCCCTGAAGCTCGTCGCCGGCCCCGGGCAGCATCAGCACGAGGAAGAAGTCGGTGAGGTCGGCGACCGCGGTCTCCGACTGGCCGACGCCTACCGTCTCCACCAGGATCACGTCGAAGCCCGCCGCCTCGCAGAGCAGCATGGTCTCGCGGGTCTTGGCCGCCACGCCACCCAGCGTGCCCGAGGACGGGGAGGGGCGGATGAACGCCTTGGGATCGTGGGCGAGCCGGGCCATCCGGGTCTTGTCGCCGAGGATCGAGCCGCCGGTACGCGACGAGGACGGGTCGACAGCCAACACCGCGACCTTGTGGCCGGCCTCCGTCAGGTTCGATCCGAGGGCATCGATGGTCGTGGACTTGCCGACCCCCGGCACGCCGGTGATGCCGACCCGGATCGCCTTGCCGGTCTCCGGCAGGACCGAGTCGATCAGGGCGGCGGCGAGCGCCCGATGGTCGGCGCGTTTCGATTCCGCCAGGGTGATCGCCCGGGCCAGGGCGGCACGGTCGCCGCCCAGCAGGCGCGCGCGCAGGCTCTCGATGTCGATGGTCGGCGTCATGGGTCCTTCATGGCGGCGCTTGGCGCTGCCGTCGAGGGGGTATCGCCGACCGGGCCGCAGCCTCACGGTCTGAACCGGCTCGACGCGCGCGCGATCAGGCCCGCACGGTCGACCCCCAGGCCTGTGTCTGCGGCACCACGGGGGGCTGAATACCCGTACTCCACAGGGCCGGTGGGCGATCGTGCCCCGCCACGGTCACGATCCTGCGCGACGGATGGCGCCCCGCCCGAACGCACCCGGATCATGTCGAGCCACACCGTCTCACGCCGCGCACTCCTCCGGATCGGCGCCCTCGCGGGGGCGGCAGGGCTCGCCCCGAGCCTCGGCGCCTGCGTCACCGATGACCTCGGCACGTCCGCGGCGCTGCCCGAAAAGCAGTCGGCGCTGGATGTCATGCCGGTGCTGCTGGTGGCTACGACGCGCAAGCCGGTGGGCAACCCGCCCCGGCCGCCATACTTCAATTCCGAGCGCGGGCGCGGCCTGAGCTTCGCGGAGGTGCGCCTGTCGCCCCCCGATCGCTCGCTGCTCGGCAAGGTGTCGGCGGTCATCACCGGCGACTGGACCATCGGGGCGGTGCCCAAGACCGAGAGCGGCCCGGGTGCCGCCGAGGCCTTCGCGCAGGCGGCGCTCGGCCGCGACGTGCTGATCTACGTCCATGGATACCGGGAATCGTTCGAATCCGCGGCCGTGAGCGCCGCGCGCCTGTCGGACGGCATCCGGTTCCGGGGCGTCTCGGGCCTGTTCACCTGGCCGTCCGCCGCCGCGACCTTCGACTACAATTACGACCGCGAGAGCGCGCTCTGGTCGCGCGACGCCTTCGAGGATCTGCTGAAGGCCGTCACGTCCACGTCGAGCGCCGGGCGGATCAACATCGTCGCCCACTCGATGGGCACGCTGCTGACCCTCGAGACCATCCGGATGCTCCGCGCCGAGGCCGGCGAGGCCGCGATGGCGCGCATCGGCGCGGTGGTGCTGGCCGCCCCCGACATCGACTTCGACCTGTTCTCGAACGGCGTCGCCCGGCTCGGCCCCGACGTGTCGAAGATCACCGTGATCTCCTCGACCAACGACCGGGCGCTCGAACTCTCTGCGGCGATCGCAGGAGGCGTCCGGGCCGGCGCTGCCGACCGCGCCAAGCTCGAGGCGCTCGGCGTGCGCGTGGCCGACGCCTCCGATTACGGCGGCGGCTTGATCAACCACGACCTGTTCCTGTCGAACCCCGAGGTGCAGGCGGTGGTCAAGCGCGCCATCGCCCGCGGGGCGGGGGTCTGAGGGAGCCAGAGCCCGGCGCTCACCCCATCCGGGTCGCCATGCTCTGCGGCGGCAGGGGCTCTTCGGGGAGGATCGGCGCGTCGCCGGACGCGTCGAGATGGTCGATCCGTTCGGCCCAGACCCGGAAGCCGACGAGGGGATTGGGGCCGAACGTGTGGGTCAGCGGCACGTCCGCGGCGTCGCGGCCGTAGGCGACCATCACCCGGCCGATCCGCGGGCTGTTGTTGCGCGGGTCGAACACGTGCCAGCGTCCGCCGAGAAACACCTCCATCCAGGCCGCGAAGTCGCCGGCCGGGTGCGGCTCTGGCTCGCCGATGAAGCTGACGTAGCCCGTGCAGTAGCGGGTCGGCACGTTGAGGGCGCGGCAGAAGGCCACGGCCAGGTGGGTGAAGTCGCGGCAGACGCCCCGGCCGCCGGCATAGGCGTCCTGCGCCGTGCGGTCGCCGTGGGCGAACTCGTACCCGAACGCGATGTGGTCGTGCACGAAGTCGCAGACCGCCTGGACACGACCCCAGCCCGGCTCGACATGTCCGAACAGCCGCCATGCCTCGTCGGCCAGCAGGTCGGATTCGCAGTAGCGGCTGGGCAGCAGGAACACGATCGTCTCTGCCGGGAGCGCCTCGATCGCGTGCTGCTCGGCCTCCGGATGGGCCGGGTCCGGGCTTCCGTCGTCGCCGATCACCGCGTCAGTCCCGAGGGTGAAGTTCCCCGCCGGGGCGGTCAGGCGGCCGCACAGGTTGCCGAAGCCGTCGCGATAGAGATCGACCGGCACCGGCGGCTCGGTTCGGAGCGTGTCGGGCGCCTCGAGGGCGTCCGCCCGGGTGGGATGCACGTTGAGCATCACCACCATCGGAACCGGATAGGGGAAGGCATAGCGCATCTCGCAGCCGAGCCTGATCCGCATCCGCGGTGATCCTTCTTTCCGTTCGGTTTCGTTATGGCCGCCGCCCGGCAGGATTCGCGCCATGCTTTCACGGCGGACTGGTTGAGACGGGCTTGGCGGGCGTCCGGTTCACCCCTACAGCATCCGCGCGCGGCGCTCATGACCGCCGGGGTAAGCTTAGGCATTTCTCCCCGGGGCGGTGCGTCGCACCCGCGCGCGATCCCGCTGACCGGGCGCGCCAAGGACGGTTACGAGAAGGATGCCGGCCATGTTCACGCTCGAGATCGAGGGCACCGCCGTGGCGGTGATCAACAGCGACGAGGCGTCCGCCAAGGACCTCTTCACCTGCGAGGGTTTCAAGGAAGACATCCGGACGATGACGAGCGACGGCAAGCCGCTCTGGAACGGCACCTCGCCGCTCACGATCCGCGCTGCCAACGAGGACGAGATCGAGATCTTCGAGGATGCGCTCGCCGAGGATGACGGCGAAGGCGAGTTCACCGACGACAAGCACCATGCCGGCGGCGACACCGCCGACGAGGAGGACGAGGACGAGGCGGACATCGTCTTCCTGGTCGATATCGACGAGGCGGACGAGGACGACGAAGCCGACGCCTGAGATCTGCCGCTGAACTTGGCCGCCTCCCGGGGGTTTCCGAACCGATTCGGACTCAACCCGGGAGGAACGACATGGCTGACAGCAGGCGAATCGTGGATGCGCTGGTGCGTGCCCGCCGCGGCGGCATCGCGGCCAGCGCGGCATTGGGCGGCCTCGCGCTGATCGGTGGGCTCGCCTACCGGGCCCTGCGCGGGGCCGCGCCACCGGAGACGGGCGGCCCGGATTTTTCCAAGGTCGACGAGGACGAGGCGCGGCTGATGCTTCGGGCGATGGTGGCGGCCACCATCGCGGACGGCATGGTCGACACGGCCGAGCGCAAGCGCCTCGACGCGGCGGTGGAAGGCGCCGGCCTCGATGCCGACGGGCGGGCCTGGCTCGACCGCGAGCTGGCGAGCCCGGCCGAGATCGACGAGATCGCCGAGCGGGTGGACGATCCCGATGCGGCGGCGCGGATCTACGCGGCGGCCCGGCTCGCCATCGATCCCGACACGCTGCAGGAGCGGCAGTTCCTGAAGATGCTCGCCGAGGCCTTGGACGTGCCCGGCGAGGCGACGGCCCGGATCGAGCGCGACATCGCCGCCTGAACGACTTTCATTCCCGGCTATGCACCTCCCGAAACGGCCGAGCTTCGTGCTAGGTCTGTCCGGGCGGTGAACCGGGCCGATGCGTCCCGGCCGCGGAGGGCCGGGACGTTTCATGCCGACGCTGTCATTGCCCGCTTTGTCCCGTGCGCGACGAGCCGTCCGAAGTCTCGTCGGAGCCTTGCTGGTCGGAGGCCTGACCGCGATGAGCGCACACGTCCTCGCCGCCGAGCCGGTACCGCCGCCCCTGACGCTCACCGGCCAGGGCAGCTTCTTCGTCGGCGGTCGCAACATCCAGTCCGACACGCTGTCGACTTTGCCGGCCTACGCGCCCTCGGGGACGATCAGCGTCGATCAGGTCTATGTCCGCTATCAGATCCCGGTGGATCCTGTGCGGCCGCCCATGGGACTGATCCACGGCCCACAGAACAAACCCGTGCGCGCGGGATAGATTACGTCCACAGGATTGTAGCGTCAGCAGAGATGCCAATCCACCGTTACTAGATGCGCGAAGTTTATATCAGGAGCCTCGCAGAACTTGTTGAGCAGTAGACACCTGAATACGCAAGCGAGTGACAGTCTCTTTTTCCCACAGGATCATCCCTGGCTTGTGATCCACCCAGGGCAGCACGCTTGCATTCCAATCATAATAGGGCCCAATTTCCCTTTCCATAAACTCTCTATGAGCCGCATCTACCTCCGCTTTAGTAAATAGGGCTGAGTCATGGTCGCTGATATGATCATTAATCGCCAGCAACTCTCTTCGGCCCAGCCCACCCAAGCCGACCTTGTAGTACCAGTCATCTTTCGACTGCGGCGTGTCGGAGTTCTCGCCCAGTCGCTTGTAGGCTGCGTCTAGGTAGCGCCGCACATCCGGCCCGTGGTCCCACCATCCAGTCTCGAGTTCTTTGTGTGGCACCCAGACGGTTACGGTTTCGACCGAGGCCGAAACGCCGATCGTCGTCTCCGCCTGTGAGTCTGCCGCGTCCACCACGAGCGCTTGGCCTGACGTCACCGTGGCTTCGCTCCCGGCGCTGGCCGTCGTGCGGTTCTTCGCATGTACCAGGGCGAAGATCGCGTCCGCCGCGGCGCTCGACACGCTGAGCGCTGAGCGCGGATCCGGCGAGCGCGCCGTGACGGCCGCCTCGTCCGGCTTAGATCCAGCAGGATCGGACGCACCAGCCCGGATGATCTGTAGGCTCGCTTGTGCGTGCGTGATCGATATTGTCGCGTAAGGCATCGTGCTGCTCCCCGTGCGAGGGTCAGGATTTCGATTTAGACCGCGCCCCGCCGCGTCCTAGACCGCATGCTGAGATTATACCTGCGACTGCGTTGCGCAGAAAAATGCCGCCGATAATGCTTTGCAACTCTTGGATTGTACCGCTTTTATCTTGACAATCAAGACGATCCACGGATGTTTTTCTGTCACATTAATTTCGGACAGGTTGTCTGCGTGCTGTGCGGTGCGGGTGAATGATGCCGGCCCGGCGAGGCTGCCACAGGGCCGTTTCGGCTCTCAGGCCGGTCCTATCAAACAGTTGATGACCGTTTCGCACTTCGCTCCGAGCGAGCACGGCGTTGGCTTGCCCACGCAAGTCTGATTAATCTCTTCGGCAACGGCGATGGCCGGGACGCAAGGTGTCAGGAGTGTCGATGTCCGCGCGGTCGCGCATAGAGAGGGCCGCCTGCACGATGTTGGCGGTCTTGACGATCCTGGGTGGTCCCGTCCGTGCCGCCGACCCGGGACCTGGCCCCCTGACGCTCGCCGGCCAGGGCAGCTTCTTCGTCGGCGGTCGCGACGTCTCGTCCGACACGCTCTCGACCCTGCCGGCCTACGCGCCGTCGGGTACGATCACGGTCGATCAGGTCTATGTCCGCTATCAGATCCCAGTGGACCCGGTGCGCCCGCCCGTGGTGCTGATCCACGGCTGCTGCCTCACGGGCAAGACCTGGGAGACGACCCCGGACGGGCGCATGGGTTGGGACGAGTTCTTCGTCCGCCGCGGCTTCCCGACCTACGTCATCGACCAGGCCTGGCGCGGCCGCTCTGCGATCAGCCCGGCCCAGATCGATGCGGTGAAGATGGGCAAGGCCGAGGCCGATTCCCTGCCGCCGGTCTTCTCTGCCGGGCGCGAGCCGGCCTGGGCGATCTTCCGGTTCGGGCCCGAATACCCGAAGGTGTTTCCGGGCATGCAGTTCCCCCTGGAGGCCCAGGGCGAGTTCTGGAAGCAGATGGTCGCCGACTGGTCCGCGGCCTTGCCAGTGCCGAACCCGACCGTGCCGGGCCTCTCGGAACTCGCGAAGCGGTTGAAGGGCGCGGTGCTGGTCTCGCACTCGCAATCGGGCATCTACCCATTCCAGACCGCCGCCCTCGACCGCACCGGGATCCGGGCCATCGTGGCGATCGAGCCCGCCGCCTGCCCGGATCCGGCCAAGGACGATCTGGCCCACTACAAGGACCTCCCGATCCTGGTCCTGTTCGGCGACTACGTCGACGCCTCGCCGCGCTGGGCACCCCGGCTCAAGCAGTGCCGCAGCTTCGTGGCGGCGGCGAACGCGGCCGGCGGCCGGGCCGAGCTGATCCTGCTCCCGGAGATCGGGATCCACGGCAACTCGCACATGCTGATGCAGGACAAGAACAGCCTCGACATCGCCGACTGGCTGGCCGGCTGGATCGAGAAGCGGGTGGGGAAATCCTGACGTCCGTCCCGTCGTTCCAACCACCCCCTCATCCTGAGAGGCTCTGAGTCTTTCGATCGATCGCCCTTCGATTTCCTATACACCCGACGCCTTGGTGGCCCCAGACGGGCTTATCCCCCCAGCAAGAGCCGCGGGTCCCCTCTCCCGTGCGGGAGAGGGACAGGGTGAGGGATGCGCGTTTTACGGATGGACCTAATCCCTCACCCCAACCCTCTCCCGCACGGGAGAGGGGGCGCGGCGCGCTTCGGCATCGACCTCGGGCCCAAACCTTCGGTGAATGTCCCACCTTGGATCACGGGCCGGGATGAACCTCCCGAGGAATGCTGCAGCGTCATCGTCTGTCGCCAGCGATGAATCGAAAGACGCACAGCCTCTGAGGTGGCGTAGCGAAGCGAAGCCCTCGAAAGAGGGCTCCAGCCGGCCGCGCGATCCCTGGAAGCCTCCTTCGAGGCCGCTGCGCGGCACCTTGTATTAGCGAATCATGTCAGATTGCCCCTGTCCCGCGAGGGATGCCGGCTCTGGGGTGGCCACCCCAGAGCCGGCGGCGACTGTCGGATCGTTGGCACCTGAGCCTGTGGCCTGCGCCGCGGGCTGGTCCTGAGCAGGATCGCAGTCGCCCTCTTCATCGGACCCGGATGGTTGATTGAACGCCCGGTTCGCATCGCAAGGATGGGACGACGAAGATGGCTCACTCTAGCAAACCCCGACGCCAAGCCAAGACCGCACCTACGAGCACACCCAAACCCACATCCAAGGGAGCACCCGAGAGCAGGCCAGAGAGCAGGCCCGAAGCCGGTACGCGGCCCGTAGCCGGGATCGATGTCGGCAAGGCGTTCCTGGACATCGCCCTGCATCCGGCGCCGCCCCACGGCTCGCCCGCCAAGCCCGGCAGCAAGCCGTGGCAGGTGGCCAACACCGTCGAGGGCTGGGACGCCCTGGCCGCCCAACTCACCGCCGCCGGTGTCACCTGCATCGGCCTGGAAGCGTCAGGCGGCTACGAGCGCGGCGTCGCCGATGCCCTGCGCGCCCGCGGCTTGGAGGTCCGCCTGCACCAGCCCCTGCAGGTCAAGGCGTTCGCCGAGATGCATCTGCGCCGGGCCAAGAACGACCGCCTCGACGCCCGGCTGATCGCCGCCTTCACGGCGCTGCGGGCCGAATACCAGGACGCCCGGGCCGCCCCCGACCCGCGCTTGCGCGCCTTCGCCGACCGCTTGGTGTTCATCGACCAGGCGATCGAGGATGCCGGCCGGGCGAAGCTGCGCCTGGAGCACCAGCTGGAACCGCGCCTGCGCCGCCAGCTGGAGGCCGATGCCCGCCGGGCCGGC
>NZ_VRVD01000007.1:0-39577 GCF_008040015.1 Methylobacterium sp. WL18
AAAGCCCGCATCGACATGACGGTGCGCACCACCCGCCGCCCGCTGTTCGCCGCTGGCCAGTTCGACCGCGGCGCCATCATGTCTGCCGCCGCTTCCGCCGCCCGCGCCCATCAGGAGCGGTACGGCTGCACCTGGGCCGAGGCCATGTCCGTCTGCCTCACCGCCGCGTGGCGTGCCGCCAAGATGGGCCGCCACATGGCTGCTCACTGATAGCATGAGTCTAGAAGCCGTTTTCGGGCCGCTGGGCGCCTAAAAGACGAGACCGCCCAGACACTTGGGTGACTGAGTCGACCTTCCCCTTTCTGGCCGCCGCCACGAGCCCCACCAGGAGCGCGAACGATGTCCTATGCCCGGATCCCGAACTTCAGCCAGCCCGTCCCAGTGCGCAGCACTAGCGCCCGGACAGGTCGCCGTCAGGTCCCGCTTGATCGCCGCTACCGCAACCTGCCCGACGAGACCCAGCCCGGCACGATCGAGGCCTGGGAGGCCGTCGCCCCGGTTCGCCCCGACACCGCGCACACCCGTTCCCTGCGCTTCCTCGACACCGCCGGCGAGCTGCTGGCCGCGGCCTTCATCATCGGCGGCGGCATGGTGCTGACCGGCCTCGCCACCCTGCTCTGACCCAGCCCGCAACCCGAGCGGGCCGGTCGCCCGCGTACCTCACCCGAGGATCCCGCGATGTCCCTCCGAGCTTCCCTGAAGAACCTGATCCGCCGCGATGCCGAGCGCCCGAGCCTTCGGGAGCGCGCCGCCGACCTGCAGGCCGATCTCTCGCGCGTCGCACGGCAGCCGGTTGAGCCTGCCGCCCCTGCCGCAGATCCTGCGCCCGACTTCGCCGACCAGGTGGCCCAGGCTGGCCCCGACCACGACGTGCTGGCCGGCGGCGGCATCGACCACCGCGACGGCACGGTCTCCTACGCCGACGCCTCCGGGAAGGTCTCGCGCCGCCCGATGGCACACTGGATCGGCTTCAACGCCCTGCAGATGCACAACCGGGTGCGGGGCGAGATCGGGCGCCGACGCGTCTTTGAGGCCAACCGCCTCCCCGGCGATGAGCATGAGGCCTGGGAAGCCCGGATCCGGCGCGAACTGCGCAGCGACGCCGTCCACGCCCTCGCATTCCGGCATGGTCGCGCCTTCGAGGCCGCCCAGGCGATCCGCACTGGCGTCGAGCCCGCGACGCAGGCCCTGCGCGAGCAGGCCGACGCCGAGCTGCTGGCGCTCGCTCCGGTCTGGGAGGGGGCGGTCGACTTCTACCAGCGGCTGTCGGACGAGGAGAGCCTGATCGGCGAGACCGCCAGCGAGGACAGCTGGCCGGGCCCCGCGCCGGATGGTGCTGGACCTGAGTGGCGCGCTTGGTTTCAGCAGAAGGAGGACTGGCGCGAGCGGTCCGGCGTAGCATCCGCCGAGGAAGCCGCCGGCGAGGCCGGGACCGCTCTCCATAAGATCGAGATCCAGATCGCCGAACTGCCGGCCGCCTCTCTGGCGGGGCTGAAGCTCAAGGCCCGCGTCGGCCAGCGCAGCGACGACATCGGCGTGGAGTGGCCCGAAGGCCTGAGTGAAGGCCTCGCCCGGGACCTGCTCGCGTTCGGCGCCGACGGCTTGGCGAACGAGAACTCGGCCGGCGACGCCTTGCTGCTGCAGCTCGGCCGCCAGTTTGAGGCAGCCCGAAAGCGTGAGACCGCGGCGTGCGACGCCTGCAACGTGGCGCAGGAGGAGGCCAACCGGCATATGCTCGAGCGCCCGGCGGCGCTCCTGTTCCGTGCGTCCGACCACCCGTTGCGCCTGGGCAAGTTCCTCACCCACCCGGACCACCTCGAAGGCACGAAGGTCACGGCCGACGACATCGCCTGGATGAAGCGCAAGCCCTACGTCCGGGAGGTGCGCCGCCCCGTGCGCCCCGAGGATAGCCTACCGGCGGACGCGCACACGGTCGTCGAGACCTACCCCTGGCCGGAGGCGCAGGAGCGGGCGGACGAGATCGTGACCGCCTGGGAGGCGTGGCGGGCGGAGCGGAACCGGGTCCAAGACGAGTACGTCACACCCGCGCTCGACGATGCCGCCAACCAGGCCGGAGAACAGGCGACGGATCTCGCGCTGCGCATCGCCGCACTGCCTGCGCACACCGTGGCTGGGTTCCGGGTGAAGCTCAGAGCGCTGGCCTGCTACAACCCGAGCTTCTTCTACCTCAACCCGCCGGAGCTGCCCGACGCGGATCAGGCCCTATCGCATTCGCTCTGGCGAGACGTCCGGGACGAGGCGGCGCTGGCCATCGAGCCCATCATGACGCCCGCCCCAGCGGCTGAGCCCTCGACCGTGTTCGTGACGATCGCCGACGGCGCCCGGTCTGCTGCTGACGACGCTCTGTCCGACAACCGGGTCTCGGCCGATCTGCGGAAGGCTGTCGAGGCGCACCGGGACGCGACCCTCGCCATGCTGTTGGAGACCGACGAGAGCAACGAGGCGTCGAACGCCCGCTGCGGTGCTGTCGAGCAGACCGGCGTCGCCCTGCGCGCCGTCCCGGCCCGGTCCCTCGCCGACGTGCGGTGCAAGCTGACGCTCCTGCTGCCCGAGATCCTGCCGGACGTGAACGGCAGCGTCCCGACCGCCTTCCTGGAGAACATTCGCGAGGACGTGGATCGGCTGGCGCAGCAGCCTGAGGCCGCCCCGCGTATCGGCACCAACCTCGTCGACCAGATCGACTTCGCATCCGCCACGCTGGAGGATCTGCGGGCGCTCTACGACCTCGCGGGGACGGTCGGCGACGTGGCCTATGCCATGGCCTGGACAGGGGCGGCGCACGCCAACGACTGGTCGAGGCAGAGCCACCCCGGCGACCACCACAACGCCGCGGGCAAGCTGATGCAGTGGCTCGGCGAGGCTCTGGCCGACGTGGCGGATGCGACCCGCAAAGAGGTTCATCGGCGCCGGCCCGATACGCCCAGCGACCGCGAGACCCGGCTGACGATCCTGTCGCGTCCCGTCATCCAGAACGGCGACCCTGACGAGACCGAGGCCTTTGCCCGGGATCTCGCCGCCCACGTCGAGGCCGAGCGGGCGGGGCGCTGACAAGCGCTCCTCTTCCTTCCGTAGCCGTTCGTACCGCCCCGGCCGGATCCCGCCGGGCTCCCCCATCACACCCTGAGACCTGACATCATGGGCGACGTGCTCACCTTCACCCCGCGCCCGAAACCGGCCGCTCCCGAGACCCTGGAGCCGATGACCGGTGGCGGCCTTCGCGCCAGCCTGGAAGAGGCGGCCCAGGTCGCCCTCGACGCCGCGGACCGCATCATCGCCGTGCTGGATCGCATGGATGGCGACACGGACCTGGAGGATGGCGCCGACGCCGAACCGTCCCTGGCCGCGCCTGAGAACCATACCGGCAGTCAGGTGGTCTGGATGCGCGGTAACGACGCCGACCGCGAGACCGAGGCGCCTGAGGTCGTGCTGCCGGAGATGGCGGTTGAGACCACCCCGGCCGTGATCCAGGTGGAGCCCATGCGCTGGGGTGGGCGAGGGAACTTCATTGCGGCCGTCGGAGTGGCGCTGCTCGACATAGTCGCCAGGCAGGGCTGACACGCTGCGGCAGCTACGCGATGGGGCGGCCTCCTAAATACCAGTTCAGGTAAAATTAGACTACGCACTCCTGGAAAATATCATGTCCCATGGCTGTCACATCAAAACTACATAGTCTTGAGGAATGACACCGAAGACTGATTTTAGGGCGCTCAGACAAGTTTCAGCCGGCTCGACGGCTCGACGAAAATCGAGATTTCAGGCAGCTCCATAGGGAGACATAATGGGCTTGCGGCCCGATCCCTCGGACGAGACGAGCAAAAAATGGCTTCCGGTTCTGCCCCCGTCGAACAGCAGATCTTTAACTTTTATCTAACCGGGACTCCAGGCGCGACGGCAGCGACAGTGACCGGCACGCCGACATCGGCTGTGTATTATGAGGCGGACAGTTCGGGTGTCGGGGCGAACGGGACCACAACCGGGTTCCTCGCCCTAGACGACGGTTTCGACGGCCTGTCTACCACCGTCCCCAACGGCCTGGCCGCATCCCGCATCGTTGAAGCGACGCACGCTTACAACGGGACACAAAGCGTCGGGTCGACCTCGGCCATTACCCAACCGCTCACGGACGCCGGCGTGCCCAACGCCGTGCGGGTGATCGACACTTTCACCAACACCACCAACGCACCCATCACCGGTACGGTCATTTATCGCAATAACCTTGGGTCCGATAGCAGGACACACTACGACGCCCAGGGCAGCGGCAGCCGCTACCTCGTTTCTAACCAGTCGAACAATGGTGCCAGCCCGACCGATCCAACCGTCACCGGTGTGTTCGGCAACACTGGCGCGGTGGCCAACCCAGTGCTGACTTTCGCCAACGGAAACACCGATGAAGTCTCAAGCTACACCATCACGGTGCCGCCCGGCCAGACGGTGAGGCTCGTTACCTTCGCCGTCGTCACTGGCGACGTGAATAGGCAGGGCAGCGGCGCCGACGCCAACAACGACGGCGTTCCTGATGAGGTCGTTGGTGACATAGCGCGCGGCCGCAGCATCGCCGAGAGCCTCACCAACGGCGGCAATCCGATCCCGACGAACTCGCCGTTCTTCGCAGGCATCAGCCAGGAAGACCGGGCGACGATCGCTAATTTCCGGTTTGCGTCTCCGACGCCTCCGGCCAACAACGCCCCGTGCTACTGCACCGGCACCCAGATCCTAACCGACCGTGGCGAGGTTGCCGTCGAGGCTCTGGCGATTGGCGATGTGGTTGTGACCGCCTCCGGCGCACATCGCCCCATCCGCTGGATCGGCAACCGCAGCTACATCGGCCGCTTCGCCAACACGAACCCGGCCGTCCTGCCGGTCTGCGTGAAGGCCGGGGCGCTCGCCGACGGCGTGCCGAACCGCGACCTGTGGGTCTCGCCTGATCACGCGCTGTACCTGGACGGCGTGCTGGTCCCGGCCGAGCACCTCGTCAACGGCGCCACCATCGTGAAGGCCGAGCGCGTCGAGAGCCTCACCTACTGGCACATCGAGCTCGATAGCCACGATGTGCTGCTGGCCGAAGGTGCTCCGGCCGAGAGCTTCGTCGACGATGGGGGCCGAGCGATCTTCCACAACGCCGCCAGCTACCGCGCCCTGTACCCGCATCAGCCGGCATGGCCGGTCGCGGCGGTCTACTGCGCCGAGCGGGTCAAGGACGGCTATGCCCTGGAGGCCGTGCGCCGTCGCCTCGCCCTGCGCGCTGGCCTGCCGGTGGCACCTGCTCGGGTGTTCGGCGAGCTGCTCGGCCACCTCGACCTGTGCGACGGCCTGCGTATCTCGGGCTGGGCCCAGGATCTCGCGCACCCGGATGGTCCGGTTTGCCTCGATATCGTCGTGGACGGCGCTGTGGTCGCCATGGCCTGCGCAGAGACCTACCGGGCTGACCTCGAGGCTGCCGGCATCGGCGACGGCTGCCACGCCTTCGATCTGGAGCTGCCGCAGCCGCTCGCGCTCGAGGCCGCTCACACGGTCGAGGTCCGCCGCTCGGCCGACGGTGCGGTGCTCGGCACGCTGCGGATCGAGGCTGCGATCGCCATCGCTGCCTGATCCATGGCGCTACGCGGGCACGTCGATTGGCTGTCCCGCCGGCAGATGATCGGTTGGGCGCAGGACACCACTGCGCCCGACACCCCCGTCAGCCTGTTCGTCTCGGTCGATGGCCGGGTGGTAGGCCGCTGCCTCGCTGATCGACCCCGCGACGACCTCGTGCGCGAGGGTATCGGCCACGGCCGACACGGCTTCGACTTCGCCTTCCCCGACGGCGTGCTGCCGGCGCTGGCCCGCTGCACGGTAGCAGTCCGCCGTGAGGGTGACGGAGCGATGCTGCCCAGCTCGCCCCGGGCCCTCGATCCGATCACCGCGTTCGACCAAGATCTGCAGGCGCGGCTGGTACACGCACTAGCTGAGCCGGTCGACGACGCTGAGGCGGACCAACGCCTCGCCTTCCTCATGGATCAGGCTCAGCTGCTACGCCGGACCCGCGCCGAGCGGCACGGATCGCTGGCCGCCAGCCAGAACCAGCCTCGCGCCCTCGTCGTCGACACCGTGATGCCGGACGCAGGTCGCGATGCGGGCTCGAACGCAATCCTATCGCACATGCGCTCGCTGCAGCGGCTCGGGTACGCCGTGACCTTCGTGCCTGCCGACCTCTGGGCCGACGGCGCTGCCCTAGAAGCCGAGGGCATCACCTGCTGCCTGCACCCTTGGTACGCCACGGTCGAGGAGGTGCTACGCCGGAACGCTGGCGCCTTCGCGCTGGTGTACCTGCACCGGGTCGATACCGCCGGTCGCTACAGCCAGCTCGTGCGCGACACGCAGCGGGGCGCGCGCCTGGTCTACAGCGTCGCCGACCTGCACCATCTACGCACCGCCCGACAGGCTGAAATCGAGGGTCGGGCCGATCTCGGTGCCTATGCCAAGCACCTGCGCTTCCTGGAACTGACAGCAGCACAGGCCGCAGATGCGGTGATCACGCACTCGACCCACGAGGCAGCGCTGCTGCGTCGGCATGTCCCGGCGGAGCGGGTGCACGTCGTGCCCTGGGCGGTGGCGTCACGCCCGACCACGGTGCCGTTCGCGGATCGACGGGGGCTGGCCTTCATCGGCGGCTACGGGCACCGGCCGAACGTCGATGCGGCGCGGTACCTGATCGAGGCCGTCATGCCCGCTGTATCGACCGAGCCAGCGATCCCGTGCCTACTCGTCGGCAGCGGGATGCCCGAGAGCCTGCAGGCACTCGCAGCATCACGACCGGGCGTCGAGGCGCTCGGACAGATGCCTGACCTCGCGACTGTCTTCGACCGGGTACGGCTGACTGTCGCGCCGCTCGCCTACGGTGCAGGGGTGAAGGGCAAGGTGCTCGACAGCCTCGCGGCGGGGGTACCGTGCGTGTGTACGCCGGCAGCGGCTGAGGGGCTGAATTTGCCCGAGCCGCTCGCGGGGCTGGTGGCTGACACGCCTGCGGGTTTGGCGCGATCGATCGTGGCGCTGCACAGCGACGAGGAACTGAACCGAGCCTGCAGTAAGGCCGGGCTGGCCTATGTAGCTGAGCGGTTCAGCGAGGGGCGGGTGGACGCGCTGCTGCGGGCGGCATCTGGTCTGCCCGCATGAGCAGCTTGCCCAAAGTGCTGAAGCCGATCTTTTGGTAGATGCAGGATGCGGCACCCTTCCGAGATCACCCGCGTCATGATCCGGCTATTCCGGCATCTCACGCGGCGAAGTCCTGTTACGAACGTGGCCCGAACAGAGGACATCGACACATTCGTGCGCACCGCGCTCACGCCGGTGTCTGAGGCCCATCCGCCCACGACCGTGAATGGCGACCCGCTGCGGTCCATTTACACCGAGGTCGAGCGCGATCTGCGGGACGCGGGGTACCTGCGCTAATGCGGCACCGGGCTGGATGCCGAAAGATCACTGCGGGCGCCCCTCAACGTTGACTTAACCGTGCCGCCCGGCCGACATGGGCTGTTCCGGCCGGACCCGCCCTGGCGAGTCGAGAGCCGGCAATTCAGGAGACCGCAGCCGCGAGATAGACCCTGAAAAGCCAACAGCCCCTTCCCGGCAAGGAAGAGGCTGCTGAAAAACCGAGGGCCTGGTGGGGCCGGTCTTGAATACCCCCCACAAGCCATGAGACCCCCCGGGGTGTCAAGACGGAACTCGTTTCCGTCAACGGGAAGGCTTTGCCTGGACCCTAGCCGCGGCCCGTGAGGGACCGGGTTCGATGAACTATGCCGATGAGATCCGCCGACAGGCGGAGGGAGCTACGCGCGCCGCATTGCCCACCATCACGGCTGCGCTCTGGCGCGCCTACAGCGACGGAAAGATCACGGAAGCCGAGGCTGAGTCGCTGTCTGGGCTGATCGAGGCACGCACGGACGCGCCCGCAGCTCGTCGGCCGCTGACTGAGGCCCTTACCAACCGGCATACCCCTCAGGATCGTCAGAGCAGTCCCAGGAGGCCCGGCGTTGGCTCGCGGCCACGCACGGACGCCTCGATGGAGCGCCGCCGCCGCTGGGCCGCCTCTGGCCGCATGCCGCAGGCTATCGTCGCCCGGTTCACTTTGGCCGAGCAGGCCGTGCTCTCCCTCGTGGCTGCCGAGGTGGCGCGCCGGAAGGACTGTCGGCTGTCGATCGAGAACATGGCCGCTGTCACCGGCGTGTGCCGCTCGACCGTGAAGAACGCGATCCGCGAGGCAGCGCGGCTTGGCCTCCTGACCGTCGAGGAGCGCCAGATCACCGGCTTCCGCAACGACACGAACGTGCTCCGCATCGTCTCGCCGGAGTGGCTGTCGTGGCTACGGCTGACCCGGAAGGGGAATACCGCCTGGCCTACCCCTGCCCAAGGGAAGGGTCATCACGGCCCCACCTTCCAAGGGGGAGGGGTCAAAAGCGTGACCAGCACGCCTACTGAAGTTCCAAATCTGGGAAAAACGAGGCTAGCAGAACCGAAAAAGGGCTGCCGACAAGCGGCTGTCGACCTCGACCGATCAGGCCGGACGAGAATTCTCGCGGGTGGTGGAACGGGCCGAGCCATGCGGTGAGGGTCTGCGCGTGTTCTGTAGGGCGGACGGCGCAGACGCCTTGGTCGTATCCGGTCCCCTGTTACTGCGTAGGCAAACCAGCTTTGATCCGGGCGACCTGCATTGCGGCCAATCCAGGTGGCGTCCTGCGCTTCTGCAGGTTCTCACTGTTGAGCTGCAGCTCGGCCGCGTTCATCACACCGGCCAGCGATGCGGGCTTAGTTTATCAAGCAGAACGTGTTGTAGGAGTCTGCACCGCCGATCATTTTCTCGCTCGGACACGCCACGTGATGTCGATGAACGTGCCGTACTTCCGGCAGGGCCACCGCTTCCATCGGTGCTGGGCCCACTGCTAACGCGGCATCCGCATTTGCCGTTTGTATTGGCGCCGCACTGATCGGCGAAGGTGCAACTGCCGTTTGTGGGATTACGCCACGCAAAGTGCTTTTCCCAGTATAGCTTAGATTATTATCCAAGCGGCTGTCCGGCGCAGTCCTGTAATGTGCTTGGACTACAGTGCCGTTGCTTTTTGTATAGCTCCTGACCACACCTAGGCCGCTGCCAATTCGAAAGCCTCGGGCTTCAGTTGCTGCTGTTCCGCCCAGGATAAGCAGGCCGGATACCGCTGCCAACACAAGGCGTCGCATGATCAAACCCTCAATTGTGGGGAGAGCATAGCCGCTGGCTTTGGACAGATCGTGACGATGCCTGTTTGATTTGCAATGACAGTTGTAAATATTCTTTAATCCTATTGGACTCCCGAGCCGCATAAATAAAAATCGATAAAATTTGATCAAATCCGCGTCCTGATCAGTCAGTTGCGTAAGCCAGTATCTTTCCCGATGTAGCAGGTGGATTATGGCAAACGCATCTCAAAATAAGTTGCTCTTGTGGATGCTCCCCGTCGCGTTCTTTACGGGTGCAATCATCTCCCAAGGGCCGACGCCCTCGCCCCCTGCGAAAGCCGCCGTGCGAGAGGTGCCCAATGCAATGATGCAGATCCCCGTTGAGCGGCCACTATCAGACGATGCGGTCTTAGCGCGATTTTGTGAGCGTCACGGCGCCTCCACTGAGACGGCGTGCATGGATTTGATCCGGACGCAGGTAGATATAATCGCGGCTCATTATCAAGTGCGCACAGATAACATCATCAACGTTCCGCCCTATTGCGTGGAACGCGGCATGATTACGTCAGAAGAGCTGTTCGTACATTTCAAAGATCATGTTCATGAGCACGCATCACATTTAGGCGGTGCAAGCCTGCGGAACCTCACGCTCGACATGCTCACCGCCACTTACCCTTGTCCTCGCGGGCCGAAAGGGTTTGAGGAAGTCACCATGTCGCGCCGGCGTGGCTGAGCATCAGTGATGCCCGCGCAGCACGGCCAGACCTACGATCCGCGAACCTGGCCGCGCACTCCGGCATTCCGCAGCATCCCGTAGAACTTCTCGGGGGTGAACATCTGCCTCGCCTGCTGCAGCGAGATCGGCCGGCCGCCCGGCGCCTCGCCCCCGGCCATCCCGCCGGCCTTCTGCTGCCCCTGTTTCTGCTGGCCGCCGGCGATGCTCTTCAAGGCGTTGCCGATCTGCGCGTAGGGGTTGGCTTCCTGCTGCTGCGCGGCAGGGTCGGCCGAGAACCCGGTTGGCGGGGGAGCAACCGCAAGCGGCTGGGCCGACAGCGAGGCGACGCCGGCCGTCGGGGAGGCCTGCCCCGGCACGGTTTCCCCCTGGCCGAGCAGTCCGGCGGCGCGGGCGGCAGGTTGCGGATCGGGAGGTGATGGACGTCGCCCATCTCAGGCGGCCGTCGGCATGGCGACGCTCACGTTGCCGCCAGAGACGGCGATTAGCGAGCGCGCTACATCGGTGGTGCGAACCGAACCGATGGAGCTGAGAATGGATGACGAAACTCTGCGGAACACTGCAGCAATGGTCATGGCACAAGGGGCGCTCATTGAGCATCTCCTCGCCGTGCAGATGCACGACTTGCCGAGAGATCAAGCCGAAGAATACGCCATGCAGCTGGCCGCAACGCTTGACGTACTTGGCCCATCCATGAAGCTTCCCGATAAGGAAGCCGAGCTTTTTGCAGACTTAACGGTGCGGGCCGGAGTGCATCTTCGAGCTTCTGCGATCCGAGCATTCGCGATCGCGAAGGGTCAGAGACAGGATGAAAGGGCGTGAGATCACGCTGGCGCTTGATTAGCGCCAGCAAATCATCGGCACGATCCGCCTGTCGAGCTACCACGGCTGCTACAACCTGCTTGTCAATCCGCCGATCTAGGGGGGCGAGAACGCGAGCGATCATGATCAGGCTGCCAAGGACAGAATGACGGCCAGGGCGACAGGTGTGGGGGAGCAGGGCGGATCCTTTGGCGCGACGATGGCCCCCAGCGCCTGCCTCACCCACTCGCTGGCCGAAGCGCCCTCCCGCCGGGCTGCGGCGTCGATCGCGCGGCGCAGATCCGCATCTGTGCGGATCGTGATCGTTGCATCAAAGTTGAGCGGGCGCATGTGCGGCCTCCGTTGCTACTGAACAAAGTAGCGGAGACTCGCAGATACGTAAGACGTTAAATAAAAACGATACGTGTTTTGGGCGGTTTAGACTGTCTGCCTACTTTTTTTTTGGGATCGCGCCGACTTTTCATCAGACGGGAGGCCGAAAGCGGTTTCGGCCAATGCAATCGCTGTGTTGGCCGCAACTTCGTTCGGAAGGCCCTTAATCAGATTGCGGGTGGTCTCGGCCAAAGCCGAACCAAGTGCAATTATGTTCGCAGCTTGATCCTGTCTTATCTTCTCAGGTGCGCCGGAGATACTGTTCCCATCCTCTGACCGCATTATGCCCATTACGCTATGGGCAGACGCTTGAGCGGCAAGAAGTGTATCAACGCTTGAATACCATTTGCGGCCCGTAATTGTTTCAATACTGCTCCACGAAATTGCAATCGCAGCTGCAGCAACAAGGGTGCGCTCGTCTTCGAGAATATCAAGAAGCTCTTCCTTGAACCTCGTAGACCTTTCCAACCGACGCTCAATCTCATTGCCCAACGTGCGGCCAGCATCGGTCGCGGCAGCGTCAAGGCGGTCGCGCAGCTCAGGGGTGATCTTCGTGCTGACCGGCACGCGCCGAGGCTTCCCGGTCGCGGTCCGTGGAGAGCGCTTAGCCATTTTACGTCCAGTCCGTCCGGTTAGAGCAGCCAGTGGATTACCAAACTTGCACGGGCCGTGTCCAGCATGTATCTAAGACGTAGGACATCCATTGGCTGACCTACGGAGGCGCACAGATGACGGTTCGGGATGAGGTAGCCGCGGGCATGCCGGCTAAGGCCAGCCACCTCGCCAAGGCGATGGGGGTCTCTGTGTCGCTCGTCTACGACATGATTTCCCGAGGCGAGATCGAGGCGAAGCGGATCGGCCAGCGCCGGCTGGTGATCCCCAACCGTGTCGCCCGGAAGCTCCTCGACATGGACGAGCTTGCTGCCTGACCCCGCTCTCAGCGGGGCGCTCCCCCGCTGGCCGGATCCATCCGCGCCGTGCCGGCCGGCGCACTCTTCAGGATCAACAGACCTATGAACGGAAGAACCCGCGCGTCGCGGGTGGCAACGGCGGGCTCTCGGAATGTCGTCTTGGCGGTCGACACCGAAGTATCTGCCCCAGCTACCCTAAATTTTCAAGCCGCAACCCTCGCAAGACGCTTCGGGTTGAGCCCGAGCGTCGCCGCTGTGAAGGCTGAGCACTGCTACGGCGTGCCGGAAAGCTGGCGGGGTGCGCGATGAGGGCGCCCGCCATCTCCCCCACGGCCGCCCTCGTGTTCGACGCGGTCGCCGAGGCCGCCAGCCTAGCTGAGGCCTACGCCCGGAATGCGGTCGAGTTCGCCCTAATCAGGGACGCGCGTGGCGCGGCCTACTCGCTGAACTGCGCGGCCAAGGCACTCGCGTCCGCCGCCTCGACCGCCCAGGCGCTCCGGCCCGCTCCCCAAAACGAGGGGGCGGTATGAGCAGCACCCGTATCTTCACCCCCGCCCCGGGCGCGCTCGCGTGCTTCAACTGCACGGCGTGGCGCCCCTGGGGAGACATGGGCGTCAGCTACGAGATGCCCGGCGGCCGCACGGTGGTAGGCCGGCGGCCGTCTGGGCAGTGCCGAGCCGGCGTCCCGACGATCGATCCCGACGCGATCGGGTCCGAGAACGCGACGTGGCCAGTGGTCAGCGCCAGCGACTGGTGCCGCCAGTTCGAGCCCGCCCGATCCGGCGAGCGCGGGGAGGCGGCCTAACATGCATCGCCTCATCAAACCTACACGCAAGACCAAGGCCTGCGCCTGGTGCCAACACTTCGCCCAGAACAGCACGGCCTACGTCTACGGCGGCCGCGGGGTCCTCGGCGCGATCGGCGAGCAGCCCCGCGGCGACTGCCGCGCCAAGCCTCCGCGCCGGGACAAGAAAACCGGCGACGCCCTGTGGCCCGACGTTCTGGGCAACGACTGGTGCTCGGCGTTCGCCCGCCCCGAAACCCTGAAGCGCGGGGAGGCGGCATGAGCAAAATCGTCGCCTTCCCTAGCCCGCTCTCGACCCGGAAGACCCCTATCGCCGTCGAGGTGATTGTAGCCCCGCAGGTCGACATGTGGGTGGCGTGGCTGCGCCTCCCGACCGGGTATTTCACAGCCCTAGAGCGCACACTCGACGAGCACCACGCCATGTCGGACGCCCGCGCCTACGCCAAGCGGTACGGCATCCCCGTGACGTGGCGGAACACGCCGTTGGCCATCGGCTTGGCCGAGCCGATCCCGAACCGCCCCTGCGAAATCAGCATCTGGCCAGACCCCGAGGGCGGCGGCTGCTGGCGGATCGACCACACGTCCGCCTCCGGCGATTGTGGCGCACTCGTCGGAACCGCCTTCTCGCTCGACGAGGCCGTGCAGATCGCCCGCGATGCCGCGGTGCGCCTCGGGACGACCTTCGAAGATCCTTCTCATCATTTCGGAGGTGCAGCATGACGGCGCACGCCTTTCCGTCCGAGACCGACCTGCGCCTCGCCCTGCGTGAGAACGGCTACCACCCGGTGCCGGTCTCCAGCCCGAGCATGAACATCGCGTCGGCCGGCAAGCGCCCGGTGATGCCGGCGTGGGAGCGCAAATGCCTTGACGCGTCCCCGGATGACATCAGGCAATGGGGCGTCCGCTACCCGGACAGCACCAACACCGGCCTGTTGTGCGGCCGACTGGCAGGCGTCGATATCGATGTGCGGGCACCAGAACTGGCCGCGTCGATCGCCGCACGAGCCAGCGACATGCTCGGCCCCACGCCGCTAGTCCGGATTGGTCGTGAACCGAAACTACTACTCGG
Source organism: Methylobacterium sp. WL18 (assembly GCF_008040015.1). Classification (NCBI taxonomy): domain Bacteria; kingdom Pseudomonadati; phylum Pseudomonadota; class Alphaproteobacteria; order Hyphomicrobiales; family Methylobacteriaceae; genus Methylobacterium; species Methylobacterium sp. WL18. The sequence continues at coordinate 13,923 of NZ_VRVD01000007.1, forward strand.
TTATCGGCTCGCGATCCCCGCCAAAAAGATACAGACCCCGGCCCTGTTCTTCACCGACGACCCGAAGGAAAAGGATACCAAGGTTGAGGTGCTGCTGAGCGGTCAGCACTTCGTTAGCTTCGGCATCCACCCCGAGACGGCCGCACCCTACCGCTGGCCAGACGCCTCGCCGCTCACCGTCCCATTCGCCGACCTACCCGAGATAACCGAGGACGATCTGCACGACTTTGTGGCCGAGGCCGAGGAGTTGTTGCGGAAGGCTGGCGCGGCCACACGGCGCGAGCGCAAGCAGAAAGGTCAGACCCAGGCGAGGCAGGAGACCAAGGGTCGGAAGGTCGGTGGTTTCGGCCTGCACGAGAAGCCCGACCGCGAGACCGTCGCCGACGCGCTTCGCAGCATCCCGAACGACTTCGACTATGACGGTTGGATCCGCATCGGGTACGCGCTCTATCACGGGCTCGGCGAGGGCGGGCGCGACCTCTGGGAGAGCTGGTCCGCCACGTCTCCCAAGGATGACGCGGCGCACACAGCGGGAAAGTATTCGGCTTTCGCGCAGGGGCGCAGTGTCACCATCGCAACCCTGTTCTGGCACGCCGCCGAGAACGGGTGGAAGCGCCCTGGCGCCGGCCGGTCAGGTGCCCCGAAAAAAGACCGGACCGAGCGCCGCGCCAGCGCTGACCCGGAGGCTGCCCCGAGCGAGGAGGATGACGGTCGGCCGATCGTGCGGCTCGTCAACGGCAAGGTGCCCGAGGCGGTCGACCGCATGGAGGCGCTGCTTCTGGAGGCCGGTGTCCAGATCTACTCCCGCGCCGGTGCCCTCGTGCGGCCCGTCATCGACGAGGTGCCGGCCGCCAAGGGCCGCATGACCACAGTGGCGCGAATGAGCCCGCTGGTGGCCGTCAGCCTCGCCGACATGGTCGCCCGCATCATGCGGGTGCAGAAGTTCGACTGGCGCGCCGAGGAATGGCTCGACGTCAACCCGCCGGCCGAGATGACCCTGACGCTGCTCGCCCGCGAGGGGCAATGGCGCGTCCCGCCGGTTGCCGGCATCATCACCACACCGACGCTGCGCCCGGACGGGTCCCTGCTCACGGCGGCCGGCTACGATCCCGCGACACGGCTCTACCTCGCGCACGATCCCGGCTTCACCATGCCGGACCTGATGGAGCGTCCGGACCGCAACGAAGCGATCTCGGCCCTCGCTTTCATCGAGGCGCTGCTGGTCGGGTTTCCGTTCGTCGGCCCGGTGGACCGCGCCGTAGCCCTGTCCGGTATCTTGACGGCGCTGGTGCGCGGCGTGCTGCCAACGGCGCCGCTCCACGCTATCCGGGCCCACAGCCCAGGTACCGGCAAGAGCTTCCTGGTCGACCTCGCGGCTGTCATCGCTACCGGCCGGCGCTGCCCGGTGATCGCGGCCGGCAAGACCGAGGAGGAGACCGAGAAGCGCCTCGGTGCGCTGCTGCGCGACGCGGTGCCGGTGGTGTCGATCGATAACGTCAACGGCGAGTTGGGCGGCGACATGCTCTGCCAGCTTACCGAGCGCCCCCTGGTCCGGGTCCGGATCCTCGGCAAGTCCGAGGCGCCCGAACTGGAATGCCGCTCGACCACCTTCGCCACCGGCAACAACCTCGTGCTCGCCGGCGACATGACCCGCCGCGCTGTGCTCTGCTCGCTCGACGCGGAGATGGACCGCCCCGAACTGCGGGACTTCAGCTTCAACCCCCTCGACCGGGTGATGGCGAACCGTGGAGCCTATGTCGCCGCCGCACTCACCGTGATCCGCGCCTACCAGATCGCCGGCTCGCCGACCGTCTGTGGTGCGCTCGGAAGCTACGAGGACTGGTCCGCCATGGTGCGCTCGCCGCTCGTCTGGCTCGGCCATGACGATCCGGTCGTGAGCATGGAGACTGCCCGCGAGGAGGATCCGGAGCTGTCCGCGATCCGCGAACTGTTCGAGCACTGGCGCGAGCACCTGACCCTCTCGGAGGGCTACACGACGAACGCCATCACCAAGACTGCCTGCGCCAAAGCGCCGACCAGCAACTTCGATTTCAACACGCAGGGGTTCCTCCTGCCTGAATTTCGAGACCTGCTGCTGCGCCAAGCTGGGGAAGGCGGCGTCGTCAACAGCCGCCGCCTAGGGCGATGGTTCTCCCGCATCAAAGGGCGCGTGCTCGACGGCCACCGGATCGAGATGCGGGAGGACGGCAAACACGGAAACCGTTTCTCGCTCTGCCGCGTCAGCGCCACCCCGGCTTATGCCTCGCCCGGCCGGCCGGCTTCTGTTGCGTCAGAATTCTGATGCGCTCGCTGGAGCCGATGGGGGTTTTGAGGGTTTTGGGGGTTTTTTTCATCCCAACGCGAAGAACTGTCAGAGAGATACGGTCACCCATACCCGCATCCGTGGAAGCGCACGCACGTGCGTGCGTACATGACAGTTTGCGTGTAGCGGCCAAAACAAACCCTCATAACCCTCAAAACCCCCAATGCCGGCGGGCTGGGGGTGACCGATGATCCCCGCCGCCGACACTTGGGGGCCGTTCAGCCCCAACCTCGACCCGGCCGAGCGCAGCGCTCACTTGGATGCGCTCCGTCCAATCTGCCGTACGACGAGGGCGGCGAGCACATACCAGACGCCGGGGTGCAGGACCGTCGCGATGTTTTGGACGAGGAGATCACCCGGCCCCGCGGGAAGGCTCATGACCGCGGTCACGATCAGCCAGAGGCCGAACGCACCCAGAGCGGAGGCGGCTGCCAAGGCAGCAATGCCAATGAATTCAAGCAGCTCCATAGCCATGGGTGTGAACGGCCTTCGTGTCTTGGCGCAACGCTCTTCATCGGCTCCCGCCGCCACCGACCGCCGCCAGATCCTCGTGAGCTACGCCGCCCTTGCCCGCGCAGCCTGAAGGACCCAGCATGCCCAGCATGCCCAGCAAGCCCGCCCCCGACCGCATGCCCCATCCTGGCGTGCACCTCGGCCGAGCGTCGTGCCGCCGAGCGTCAAAGGCCGACGCTGGCCGCACCTGCCTCAGCGGCCTGTTGGACAGTTGCACCCTTCCTCAGAGCTGTCGCTATCGCCGCCGATGCGGTGTCGACAGCGGCAGCGCGATCCTCGCCGTGATCGTAGGTGCTGTTTGCGCCCGAGCTCAGCCGCGCTTGGTAGTTATCCGGAAAGCTCTTATCCATGCGCGTTTTCAGGAGCTTGGTGGCGGCGCGGTAATCGGCATCGAAGTTCCTGGACCGAGCCGCAGTCGGGCCCTGATAAACTTCCGCTTTTCCCCCTTCGATCATCGAGCGGTTCCTTCGCTCATTACCGCCGCTGCCGCCGCCGAGAAGCTGAATTATTCTGGAGATCAGCCGAGCGAGCGTATCCATCTTGGTCTCCTGATGAAGCAGCGGCGAACGCACCATTTCGGAGAGAACAAGACATCTCAGCCGCCTTTGGACTCCGAGGTGCGGCCATGACGGCCGCCCGGCGGCAAGGCGCCTGTCCAATCCAAATCAGGCGAAGTGCGTGGGCAAGCTCAGTGCCTGCGCGTAGGTCATCAGTGCGAAAGCGCCGCCGATCAGCGTCGCGGCTATGGTGATGCGGTTTGTCCAGGTCATCGTCGTCTCCATCGGGTTCGCGACTGTCGTCGCGGTGTGATCCCGATGTATGCCCAAGCTTTCAGGCCCGACGTGCTCTGGAACACCAGCGCCGTAAGAGGTCGGTAGGTTTTCTGCTGAGAGGATACGGGTGGCTCACTCGCGCACGCGCGAGTACGAAACCTCGGCATTGAGCTCACATAGGCGGTAAGCCCGGAGGGCTACAATCCGCCGGCGCCCGGATGTGCGTCGATCCGATCGTGACGGTTCACAAGGGCACACGAAAACGGCGGGGCTCACAGCCCGCCGCTTATAGATCGATGATCCAAGCTTGATGCAGATCAATCCTCGTCATCGTCCTCGCGGCGTAGGCGCTCCTCGCGGCGGAGCGGATCGCGCCGCCCGTCGCGGAACTCCTCACGACGGTCCTCACGGCGCATTTCATCTCGGTCGCGCTCGCGCGACGAACGCGGGTCGACCCGCACCCCACCTGGTCCGATATCGATGCTTTGTGCCAAGGCCGGCAGGCTCGGAATGGCAAGCAAGCTGGCCGCGATCAGCGAGCTAGCGAATAAGTGCTTCATGGCGCGGTTCTCCGGGGGGGTAAGGGCTCTCACCTACGGTTCGTGAGGCTGAAGAGCGCGAAACCCGCCAATGCCGCGAGGCCTAAAGCAAGGGGCTGATTGGCTTGAACGAAGTCGGCCGCTTGCTCTCCAGCTTGCCGGAGATCGTTGCCCAAAGGCGACCCCTTCAGGATGCGCTCGGCCCGGTCGCGGTTCTCTTCCCGGGTATTGATCGAGACCTCGAACACATCGCCATTCCGATCGATCTCGATGCTGTTGCGGGCAAACCCTGCCCGGGCGAGGCGATCGCGCGCTGATCGAGCGGCCTTGAGGGATGGGAGCGTGACCGACGCTAACATACTGTCCGACATCATTTCCTCCGAAGGGCGGATCGAAACTCATCGGGGTCGATCTCGTTCCTCGTGACGCTAACCGCTCCGTGGCCATCGAGGTTCGGGACGATGCGAGCCGAGTTCACCATCAGGCTGCCGTTGCCGCCCTGAAGGTTCTCGACAAGGGTGCCCACGACCACTTGAGGGTCGACCTGGAAGCCCTGTCGTGAAAACTCATAGCCTGTGCTATCTATCTTCACCGGTCTGGCTGTTTCTTCCCTGTTGTTTACAGCCACGCCCACCGCTGAGATCCGACCATGCCGGGTGACGGAAAACCATTCGTAGAAGGCCAGTCCGGCAACCCCGCCGGTCGCCCCCGCGGCTCTCGCAACCGCTCCACGCTGGCTCTGGAAGCCATCTTTGAGGGTGAGGCCGAGGCTCTGTCCCGCCGCGCGATCGAGATGGCGCTCGACGGTGACGGACCCGCGATGAAGCTATGCCTCGACCGGCTGCTGTCCCCGCGCCGGGACCGTTCGATCACCTTCGACCTGCCGGTGATCGAGACTGCGGCTGACCTACCCCGTGCGACCGCCGCACTTCTGCAGGCCGTGTCGTCCGGCGAGATCACGCCGTCCGAGGCTGCCGACGTCGGCAAGGCCGTATCCGCCCACATCGAGGCGATCACGGCCGCTGATTTGCACCACCGCCTCGCTGCACTGGAGGGACAGAGCGCATGAGGATCCGAGAGATAGAGACCCGCCTCGCTCGGCTGGAGAAACGGACTCCGGGGTTCCTGCCAGGGCCGGAGCGGTACACCGACGAGGAGTTGGACGCCCTGATTGACTGGCTCAGACAACCGACCCCGGTGGCCGAGGACTGGGCGGCTGCCCTGCTGCGCCGAGAGGGGATGATCCAATGAGGATCAAGGAGATCGAGGCGAAGATCGCCAAGCTGGAGGCCAGCCCCCGGTTCAGCGGTCTGGCGCGGCTGTCCGACATCGAACTCGACCGGCAGATCGTGGCCGGCCTTAACGAGATGGCGTCCGAGTGGCCGTCGTTCGGCGCCATGGTCACGAACCTGCGCGGGTCGCCTATGCCCGCCGACAAGGAACTCGCCGACGGGATCGAGACGTTCATCACCCACTGGCAGGCGCAGCAGCGGCAGAAGGTGGTGCAGTAACTACACGGCTCCGTAATAAGCCTGAAATTCGCCCCGCTGGCGGCGTTCCTTGCTCTACCCGTGATCCACAGCCGCCGCAGCCCCGTGCCAGTCCTGAGTCATCCTAGGCGATCTAAGGCCACCTATCGGCCCACAACCCAACTCTTCGACCGCGTCCGACCGGGCGTGGCATCGACAGCGCCACCGAAGCCTACCGATGGGATAAGGGGCTATAAGACGATGCGGTCGGGTAGCGGATCGTGGCGGGTCTAGCATCTCGCCGCTCGGGTCGGCGCCAAGCTCCACATCGCGTGATGGCCTGGTCGCGGCGGACGATGATTGCTCTCGTGGTCAGCGCCACCTCAGCGGTCCTTTCGCTGCCCGCTACAGCAACAGGCTCGGTCGACCGCTCCAGACCGGCGGCGTCCCTTGCTGAGCTCTGGCAGGTGCTGAGCGCCTGTGCGCAGGTTAGTGGCGTGCCGGCAGGGGCTGCGGGCTCAGAGGTGACAGTACTGTTCAGCCTGAAGCGGGACGGCAGCCTGCTCGGTCAGCCGCGGATCACGCATTCCCGCCTGACGGGTGTGCCGGACGAGCAGCGAGCGTTCGTTTCAGCGGCGCTGTCGGGGATCGCAAGTTGCCTGCCTGTGCCGGTTACGCCTGGGTTGGGCGGGGCGATCGCTGGTCGACCGTTCCGGCTGCGCATCATGAGCCGGAGGCCGGAGCGCGCGACTTGAGCTGCTCCTTTCGCCCAAACTCCTGCGCCGCCTCGGCCTCGAGTTTAAAGGCAGCGTCCACCGCTAAGAGCCACAGAAAAATATAAAATGATTAGCATTGTATTGATTTTATTCGAGCACCAAGACATTGTGCGATTTCGTTAAGCACAGGTGCACCGTGGACGAAAATTCAGAGACCATCGAGGTTCAGGCCGTCGATTTCATTGAGCTGACAGCAGACATCGTCTCGGCCTATGTGTCGAAGAATTCGGTCCGGCCCGGTGACATGCCGGAGCTGCTTGCCAGCATTCACGGTGCCCTTACCGGACTCACTCAGGGCAGCGCACCTGAGGCCCCGACGGTCGACAAGCCGACCCCTTCCCAGATCCGGAAGTCGATCACCCCCGACGCGCTGATCAGCTTCGTCGACGGCAAGCCGTACAAGACGCTGAAGCGGCACCTCAGCGGCAACGGGATGACGATCGAGCAGTACCGCGAGCGCTACGGCCTGCCGCGCGACTATCCCTCCACGGCCGCCAGCTACTCCGAGCAGCGTTCGGCTCTCGCCCGCTCGCTCGGCCTCGGCCAACAGCGAAAGAAGGCGGCTCCGAAGGTCGCTGAGCCGGCGGAGACCGTCTCCGACAAGCCCAAGCGCGCTGCTGGGCGGCCGCGGAAGGCTAAGGATGGCGCTGAGGCTTAAGGCCGATTGGGATCTGCCCGTTCCGTCCAGCGATCCCCATATCCATACCCATCGCGGCGGTTGAGTGCCCTTACACTCCCGCTTGCGAGCGCGCCGGCCGCCGTGTTCCCCCCGTTCACGCGCGGCCGGTACGTCTCCATTTCGGACGACCGTTATGGCAAGCGGCGGCGTAGGGCAGTCCCGGTCTCCCTAATAGTACTGAGAGTTCTACCCCTGCCGCATCGTCACCGACCCGTCATCAGGGCTGACCGCCTCGACCCGCGGACTGGAAAGACCCATCACACCAGCGGTGTTGTCGAGCGCACGATTGCAAGCAGTAGCCAGAGCCCTGCTGGACCGAGTTGGCATTGCGAGCAGAATTTCACGCAGCAAGCGGGCTATGACGGTCTCCCGCGCCAGGTCATCGAAGCCAGCATCATTGCACTCGCGTTCGACGGCCGAGACGACGTTTTCGGCGATGATGTGCGCCGCACTCTCAAGGGTAGGGTTGTCAAGCATGGCGATACCTCGATGACTGATATCCAGCTCTAATAGAGCACTATTATCAGTTTTCATCCAAGTAATGTCATGCCGGACCGCTGACACTCACAAAAACCCGCTCCCCGAGTGCCCCTTGAAGGCGTTCGCCCGCCGGATGTAGCCGACGACCGTCCGCGGATCCCGGTGCCCGGACTGGTCCATGATCCGAGCGAGGTCTGCCCCGCGCTCGGCCGCCGTCGTGATGTAGCCGGCCCGCAGGGAGTGCGCCCCGAAGGTCGAGGCATCGAGGCCGGCGGCCGTGCAGTACCGTTTGATGATGTCGGCCACCGTCTGGGTCGTCAGCCGGGGCGGCTTTGCGGTCCCCGGATCTGGGGAGCGCACATTCCCCGACCGTGACACCGGCCGGAACACGGGTCCCTCGACGATGCCAGCCGCCTCGAGCCATTCGCGCACCAGCGCCACCGGCCGGATGAACCGCCCGTGCGGGATGGCCTTCTCCAGGCCCCTACCCTCCTGATCCGTTTTCGACCGGCGCACCCGGACCCGAAGGCCTTCCGGATCCTCGACCAGGTCGGCGACGTCGAGAGCGACGAGTTCGGACCGGCGGAAGGCCCCTGCGAAGCCCAGCGCTAGCAGCGCCCGATCGCGCTTGCCGGTCAGGGTGTCGGGCGTGCGCATCAGCATCGCGGCCAGGATCTCGGCCGTGGCAGCCGCTTTCTGGGTCGGCGCCACGCCCACCTTGCGCCGGGCGCCCCTCATGGCTGCACGCACACCCTCGTCCTCTGTGGGGTCAGGCAGGCCTGCCAGCTTGTGGGCATGCCGTATTGCCGCCATGCGGCGCCCGAGTGTCGAAGCGGCGCGCCCCTCCTCTGCCTCGGACACGATGAAAGCGGCCACGGCCTCCGGGCTCGCCGGCAGGGAGCGGAAGCCGAACCGAGCACACCAGTCCTGAAACACCCGGGCGTCCGAGGTGTAAGCCCGCACGGTCGCGTCGGCCTTGCTGGCCCGCTGGTAGGCGCGAACGATCGCCGCCGCTTCTGCGGGAAGGCTCGCCAGCAACTCGGGCGCTTCGACGGGCAGCATGTCAGGCATCGTTCTCGGGCGCGAACACCTCGCCCTCCTCTGCCAAGCGCGCGTTGTCCTCGTCGGCTCGCAGATCACTCAAGGCGCGGTGCTCGGAGAGCAGCCGTCGCATCGTCCGATCGGCGTCCGAGCAGTCGGCCGGCTCTGGCGAGGTCGGGTCGCAGCCCTCAATCGTCTCGGTGGTCTGCTGATCGACCGCGGTGCGGTCCTCTCGACTGAGCTCCACTAGATTTCCCAGGCCCAGATCGCGCGCGACATGCGCGGCGATCTCTTCACGCTTGGCGTGCAGCGCCAGAATGCGGGCTTCCGCTGGGTCTGCTGCATCCTGGCGACCAACCTCTCGAGCGAGGGCAAGCCGCCAACCGCGTGGGAGCGACGCACCACGCAGGCGCATCCGATCCGTGACGCTGGCCAGGACGAGCTGCCAGTGCTCTGGGCTCACCTCCGCAAGGGACTTGCTGAGGCCGAGGTTGCGAGCGGCGAGTTCGGCCGTCTCTTTCCATTCCGGCGAAAGCGCGAGCGTCTCCGTAGGTATAATGATGGGCGCATCAGGCATGGCGGGCCACCTCCCGGTTGAACGTGGGCGATACTAATCCGACCCGGCACACGGTCGCCATCTGACGCGCATCACAGCCTGTCGAAAACTTTCGAGAAACACACTTATCGAAAGTTACGCCAGGTGCCGGCTTGCGGCAAGGCCGGCGAGCCGGATTGCAGGCCTGCCCACAAGCAGACAACAGGGCTTGTGGGTGTGAGGGCTTTACCGGCTATCGGCGCAGGCGACCGATCATCCAGCGTGCTGCTTTGATGCTGTCTCGGGCCGCCTCGATCACCAGCGCAATCAAGAGCCGGGTCAGTGGCGAAGCGGGGAGCCACAGAACGAGGCAGATGCCGGCGGCCCAATAGGTCACGTTGTCGGCTGTCTCTTCAGCCATCCATCCGAAGCGCCAGGCGAACTGCATTGATAGCGCGACGGCAGGAAACCAGACGAACGGCCCTGTAACTATCGCGAGGCGCAGCCACCTGGCGTCATGGTCAAGGACGATTGCCCCGGCCCGTGAGAGCCGGCGGCCCATCACGCGATCCGCGACAGGCCGCGTGCCGCGAACACGGCGTTCAGCCCCTCGGTCAGCAGATCCTGCACCTGGGCATCCTCGTCGGCCGCGATCCGCTTGAGCTGCCGGAACGCCTCTGGCGAAACATAGGCCGTGACCACCCGCTTGCCCGCCCGGGTCGTTGCTTTCGGATAGGCGGCGCGCGGCGTGGGCTCAGCCCCCGGGGGCGCCGCGGGGGAGGGGGCAGCAGATGGCTCGGCCGCTGGCGTTTCGTCCGCCTCGGATGCCGCTGGCGCGGTCTTCGCGCTGAACAGGCTCGGCCGCTTCGTCACGCTTGCCCCCTCGTCTTCTTGCCAGATTGACCGCCTGTGGGCAGGCCAGCTTCCCCACGTGCCCACGCAAACAAGGCTGCGACCTCCTCGGCCGCCTTGCCCTCGGGCTCGTATTCGGATGCGGAGCGCCCGTCGATCACCGCGTAGCTGTAGGCCACCCGCTGGTGGATGACCTGGGGGGCGACCTTGGCGCCCTGCTCCTCTAGGCCACGCCGGGCCTCCTCGACGATGGCACTCCGGGTCGGCGCCGAGGACAGCACCACCCAGGCCGGCTTCTTGGCGATGGTCGCCAGATCCCGCGTAGCCTCGATGGCTTCTAGGTCGAATGCCGCCGGCCGGCAGGGGATCAGGATCAGGTCGGCCGCACGCGCCGCTGCCAATGAGGCGCGATCCGCGTTCGGCGCTGTGTCGATCACGAGGAGATCCGCCCCGTTCGCCCGTGCTGCGTCCACGAGCTGCGGTAGCCGTTCGGCATGGTCGCCGATGACCTCGGGCTCGGCCGCCTGGCGCTTGTCGCCCCACTTCCTGGCCGTGGCCTGCGGGTCGAGGTCCACAAGCGCCGTGCGGAACCCGGCCAGTGTGCCGGCGACCGCGAGATGCACTGCGACCGTCGATTTGCCGACGCCGCCCTTCTGACTGATGACGGCTATGGTCCGCACGTCCGCACTCCTGCTTGTCCGCCGTCCGGCCTGCCATCTTGCGGGCCTGCCCACAGGCGCACGCGCCGACTCGCCTGCCATGGTTTCATCACAGCGAGCGCCTGCTGTCTGTCGCTCCGGTGCCGCTATTGCTGAGGAACATGACCGATTTCTGCAGTCCTGCCCACAAGCAGACAAGCCCACAAATTAGCTTGCCGTCGAGTCGATACGGCCGCATGTAGGCGAGATCAGCCGCTAAGCGGTCGGGTTTCGCGCGAGGCCAGGCGGATCATCCACCATGATCCGCCGACCGAAGACATCTCTACGATCACGTCAGGCATGCAGACCTTCGTAGCACCGTGACCCTTGTCCCTCGTTCGTGTACGCCCGCCCTTCAACCTGGAGTAGCTGCGTATGGACAGGGCGCAACGCCTTCTTCGGTCTTTGACGAAAGATGCCCGGCTGGTCGAGGTCGGACCGAGTTTCAGCCCCCTAGCTCCAAAGCGGGACGGCTGGAACACCTTCGTGATCGACCACGCCTCTCGCGAGGAGCTGTTAGTCAAGTACGCCGACCAAGACACGGCTAGGATCGAGGAGGTGGATTTCGTCTGGCAGGGTGGGTCGATCGCCGACGCAGTTCCTGCCGATCAGCACGGCACCTTCGACGCTTTCATCGCCAGTCACGTCATCGAACACACTACCGACATCGTCACGTTCCTGCAGGCTGCACAAACGCTGATCAAGCCGGACGGCCTCGTGATCCTGGCGGTGCCCGACAAGCGCAAGTGCTTCGACTTCTTTCGGCATCCGTCCTCGACCGCCGACGCGATCGCTGCTTTCCACGAGCGGCGGGTACGTCACACCGCACGCACCCATCTCGATTATGCGCTGAACATGGCGCTGAAGCCCGGGAATGCCGGGGCGTGGAGCGGGTACGACTTGCAGCGAGCGGTCCCAGTCAACGGCATGGAAACTGAGCCGCGTTGGCGAGCCGCTGCAGACCTGCCCTACTACGCCGACGCACACGCCTGGGTCTTCGTGCCGGCGAGCTTCCAACTGATGGTCTTGGAATTAGCAGCAGCAGGCTACCTCGATCTGCGCGTGGAAGAGGTAGCTGAAGCCGAGAACACCGAGTTCTACGCATGGCTTCGGAAAGGCCATGAGCCCCTTCACGGAAGCGAGCTTCAGGCATCCCGTCAGCAGTTGATGAACCGCATCGTAATCGAGCTAGCTGAGCAGTCTCGGCAGATCGCAGCGAGCCCTCTGAGCACGTTCCACTCTGTCGAAGGCATGGCAATCCAACTTGCCGAAGCCGAATTTCGGATCGAGGCGATGCGGACTGTATTGGACGCCGTGCGAGCAAGCACGAGTTGGCGGGGTCTAGACCGGCGGAAATTTCAGGATCTGATTGTCGAAGCGAGCCGGTCCGTTCCAGCTACCGGTCCAGCAGCCGTTCAGCATCATGTCTTGCTGGCTGAAGCACGCAGGATGCTGGATGCGCGGAGTATGGTCATGGACGTCGAGAGAGACGCAAGTCAGCGCTAGCCAGACATAGCGTGCGCGTGGCCGGGCGAGCCGTGATGATACGGCCGCCCGGCCTAGACCTCGTTGGATCGACAACGCCGCGTGATCGCCTCATGCTCAGCCGAGCAGCCTAACGGTTTTTTATTCCAGCTGGTCCAGACTCAAGTATGCGCGATTGCGGTTCGAGTTCTGCGGCATGACGTACCCCGTTCCCTCTAACGAACTTGAACGCCTCGCCGTCCTGAGAGACTTAGACCTGCTCGATACCCAGCAAGACCCTGCTTTCGACGATCTTTGCCGAGAAGCAGCACGAACTTTCGATGCTCCGGTCGCACTTATCACTTTGCTTGATGCACGACGGCAGTGGTTCAAGGCTCGGGTTGGCCTGGAGATATGTGAGACGGCACGAGACGCATCGTTCTGCAACTATGTCGTTGCGCAGGACATAGTCCTGATCGTTCCCGATGCTCAAAAAGACTCACGGTTCGCCACAAACCCGCTTGTAGTCGGACCACCGCACGTGCGCTTCTATGCGGGGGCGCCGCTCTATTACGGGGAAGGCGTCCGTCTTGGAGCGCTGTGCATCATCGATCAGCGCCCGCGCGCCGCGGATGAGATCGACGCCACGAGGTTGCGCCACTTAGCTGATCGGGTCGCAGGCGAGATCTGGGTCCGACAAGCCACGCTTTCTGCCAGACATCTGGGCGCCTAAAATTGCCATGCCACTTCAGGAGGCTTGAGCGATGCTGCGCTCGGATGCTCGTGTTCTCATTGTCGATGGCCAAGTTGCGGTCGCCCGTCTCGTGGCCAAAATCTTTGGTACTGCCGGCCTGATGAATTCGGACGTCGCCTTCGACACCCTTACTGCACGAGGGCAGATCGAGGTGACGGCTCCCGACATCGCGGTGATCGATGCGCGTGCTGGTCCGATGCGTGTGACCGCCTTCATCACGCTGGTACGCAGGCTCACGGATGGTCGGGCTCTGACCTTCGTGATGACCACATCGAGAACTGCCGAGGTGGTGGAAGCGGCGGGTGAGGCCGGTGTCGATGGAGTCCTGCTGAAGCCGTTTACTCCGGACGACCTACGAGAGCAGATAGCTGCTGCGGCAGAGAAAAAGCGTGCCTTTCCCCGCGGTAAATGGGACCAAACTCGACAGAACCTTGTGGCGCTCGACTAACCGAGCAGCGAGACGGTACGCCACATGAGGTCGGACACCGCGGAGTGTGTGGACCGGCAGTGACAGGCCGAAATGGCAGTCCGTCCAAGCTCAAATTGGACGGAGACCGCTGGTGGACGCCTTTGGCCCGCTGCAGTAGCTCTCCGGCATGGCCAGCAACTCCACGGTGTCCGACCTGCGGAAGGTCTCCGAGGTGACGGACGATGAAATCACCGCCGCTGTCGATGCCGTGCTCGCGGATCTCGCGTCAAAGGCCTACCCGCTGGCCAAAGGGTGGGTGCTCGACCTTGTCGCGGCGATCGCAGGCCACAAGGCCTCCCAGGACGCACTGCTCACCGACTGGGACGCCTACAAGCGCAACATGCTCCGCACCGAGATCCTGCTGGCTCACCCGGTGAAGGCATGAGCGAGTCGGTCGACCGGACTGTGGTCCAGCACATGATGCGGCGTCTCGATGGGTTCGCTCGTGGCCTGGGACTGGACGAGGCGACCACGCGGCAGATCGTCGAGAAGGTCGCCGCGGACATGGCGGATCGGCCAGACGAAGAGCGCATGATTGAAGCGCGGACCCGAATGATCGTGGCGTCCGCGTAGCCGCATGCTTGAGGAGGATCCCATCGCCGAGGCCGTGACCGTCCTTGCTTCGCGCGGCCACACCGTCGAGCCCGATGACGATTACGAGAACTGGCGCGTGGACGGCGGCGACTGGCTTACTGCCGGGGACGTGCTGGCCTGGGCCATCGTGCTGGGCCTGAACGGCGGCGTCGGCCGCCTACAGTAGCGCCATGCCTCAGACCCTCATCGACTGGATCCTGTTCGCGGCCGTCATGGCTTCCACGATGGGGATGGCGGCTACGACCACCAAGCTCGGCATGGCGCTGCGTGGCAGGGCGGCTTTGGACCGCAGGGATATCCACGCGGCCTATGCGTTCGGGGTGCTACTCGCGCTCTCGGCCCTGTTGTTCCTCCTCGTCGAGGGGCGGTAATTCGCCGGCATGCCCACCGAGATCCGAGTACCTCTCCGCCGCCTGAAGCTTGAAGCCCTCCGAGCCTGCGCCCTGTACCCGCAGGGCATGCGGCACGGTGCGCACCCGAGCGTCATGCCGGTGCTGCAGGAGCTTGGTCTGGTCGAGGAGAGACCGGTACGCGGGCCGTCTGGGCGGAAGCTGTGGTTCTCGACGCCGGCCGGGCGCGAGCTGCTGACCGAGGTCCGGCCGCCTTCATGCAACGCATCGGGCTTCCCCGGGAAATGGAGGAAATACCTCGAAAGAGTGCGTTCCTTCCATTACGAGAGCCGGGATGATCGCGCCACAGTGATGGAGGCGGTCGAATGCTGGCGGCGCAGATCAATCCAAGTGCCACGGCCACCCTGCCCAATGAGTCGGTAGCGCTGAGATCACACGATATCCCGTTGATTATCGACCTCGACGGGACGCTATTGCGCGCGGACATGCTCTACGAGAAGGCGCTTGCCCTCGTGCGGGCCGACCTCCTCAACCTCCTGAAGATCGTCTACTGGGCGCTCGGCGGGCGCGCCTATCTGAAGCGACGCATGGCCCAGGCCGCCACACTCGACATCGAGTCGCTGCCGGTTAATCCCGAGCTGGTCGCCTTCGCGGAGGCCGAGGCCAGTGGCGGCCGCCCGGTCCATATGTCTACCGCCACCGACAACGTTACCGCCGCCCAGATCGCCCGACGCTTCCCTTTCATCACCAGCGTCATCGCCAGCGACGGCGTCACCAACCTCAAGGGGCGCGCCAAGGCGGACGAACTCGCCCGCCGCTATCCGCTGGGCTTCGACTACGCCGGCGACAGTCGCGCCGACCTGCCCGTCTGGCACGCTGCCCGGCAGGCCATCGTGGTCGAGGCCTCGGCAGGCGTAGAGCGTGCGGCCGCCGTCGCCGCCAACGTCGTCGGGGTGTTCCGGCGCCCCTCCTACGGCCGCCTGATCCTCAAGAGCATGCGCCCCCACCAGTGGGCTAAGAACGCCCTCATCCTGGTACCGGCTATCCTAGCCGGCCGCTTCCTTGATCCGTTCGCGCTCTGGCAGCTCGCCGTCAGCTTCCTAGCTCTCAGCCTGATTGCCTCGGCCACCTACATTCTCAATGACATCTGGGACGTGGCCGACGACCGCCGGCACTGGTCCAAGCGTAACCGTCCGTTAGCCAGCGGGCGCCTGCCGATCGTCTACGGCCTCGCCGCAGTGCCGGTCGGGCTGGCGGCCGGCTTCCTGCTGGGCGCCCTCGCGGGCGCCAAGGTGGTCCTGATGCTGGCCGCCTACACGGGGCTGACCCTGGGTTACTCGTTCTATCTCAAGCGCGTCGTGCTCCTCGACGCACTAACGCTGGCCGGCCTGTTCACACTGCGGCTGGCTGTCGGCACCGCCGCCGTCGCGGCGGTTGCTTCGCCGTGGCTGTTCGTGTTCTCGATGTTCTTGTTCGCCTCCCTGGCTCTGGCCAAGCGCCACACTGAGATCGCCCGCGCCATCGAGCGCGGCACCACCCGGATCAGCGGCCGCGGCTACATGGCAGCTGACCTGCCGCTGGTGCTGGCGGCGGGTTTAGCGGCCGGCACCTCGGCGCTGCTGATCCTAGTATTCTACATCATCGACGATGCCTTCAAGCAGACCTTCTACGGCGACGTGGCCTGGCTCTGGGGCTTCCCGCTGGCGCTTGCGATCATCCTCGGGCGGATCTGGGTCGCCTGCCAGCGCGGCGAGCTGCAGGACGATCCGGTCGTCTTCGCGTTAACCGACCGGCTCGCGCTCGCGGCAGGCACGGCGCTCTCGGTCTGCTTCGTGCTGGCGTGGGCGGGGGTCTCGGCCTGACATGACGCGCCTGGATTGCTTTGATAGGCGCGTCCGGTTCCTCTTTGCGGGTGGCTTCGCTTCCGGCGTGAGCTGGCTCGCCCGCTTCCTGTTCAACACCGTGATGCCCTATCCGGCCGCCGTGGCTGCCGCGACAGTGGTCGGCATGGTGATTGGCTTTGTGACCTACCGAAGTCTCGTATTTCAAGACTCCCGTCGCCCTCTGACCGCGCAGCTCGGAGGCTTCCTTCTAGTGAACCTCGTCGGCGGCGTCGTAACCATTGCAGCGGCCATCGCATCTCGGGATCTCGTACTTCTCCCGTTGGGCCTCGGCGCAGCTGCAGCATCCGTTGCGCATGCAGTTGGCATCGCAGCCGGTGCCGTTGCAAACTACTTCGGTCACAAAAATATTACCTTCAATACGACCTGACGGATAAAATTTACAGCCTGCAACAGTATCATGCTGTATTTGGTGCAGTGAGATTGGACCGCGGGATGCTCAATGCTCTGAAAAAACAGTTCGATCTGGGTGCGAACTTCACCGGAGGCACGCGGGCCGCGAGAGCTGAACGCGTCGCCGGGGTAGTCGGTCTAGCTTTGGCTCTTTTCGGGGTCGCAGCCACTTTCTTCGTGATCGCGAAGCAGCCGGGTTGGCCGGTTACGGTGGATCTGGATCTCTACCTCGACGCCGCAAAGTTGATCGTGCAGGGGCGCAATCCCTACATCCTCATCGAGAACCGAGATCCGTTCGCCTATCCGCCCTTCCTCGCCGTCCTAGTGGCTGTCATCGGCCAAGGTATCGGTTACGGCAAGCTCTGGATCTTGTGGCCTTGCCTCAACATCGGGCTCGTGTTCGGTTGCGTGTTGCTGTTCCGCAGCTTCGGACGCATCATGTCAGACAGCTGGCTCTTGCTCGCCACAGGGGTCCTCCTGTGCAGCCGCCTGATCCGCTCCGACCTGTTTCATGGGCAGGTCAACATCCTCTTGCTTTTCTTTGTCCTCGTCGGCCTTCGATCGTTCCTAAGCCGGGCCACCCTTCGCGGTGCCATCGCCTGGGCCTTTGTCATTGTGTGCAAGCCGTTCATGGGCGTGCTGATCTTCTACCTGTTGTGCCGACGCGGTTGGAGAGCGGCCGCCCTGACGGCCAGTATCGCAGCCATCCTGTTCGTCGGGCCATTTCTCTTGATCAACAACCCGGTGGCGGGGGTCAGAGGATGGCTTGCAGCTTCGGCCTTCTACACGACGCTTCCGGTGGGCGCTCGGCCGGATCACCAGTCGCTGCCTGCCCTCGCCAAGCGGATCTTTACCGAGAACCCGTTTAGCATTCCGTGGATCGACGCGCCTGTTGCCGCCCAGGTCGCCAGCGTGCTTGCCGCCATTCTCGCCATTATGATCTTCCTGGCCGCTGTTCCATTGCGCCGGGGCATCGCAGGTTCCGCCCGCGAGATCCCAAATGCCGGGCAGTCCCTAGCCGAGATCGGTCTTACGGTCGGCCTCGCACTAAGCTGCGGTCCACTTCTGGAAGGCGACCACCTTATCCTAATCTGGCCGGGCCTCTATGGCGCCGTTCTCTGCGCGCAACGGGTTCGGACGGACGCTGGGGTAGAGCATAGACGCTGGCTGCTCGCAGCGACTGGATGGTGCGCTGTCTTCTGGGTCTTCGCGCTTCCGGTCATCGTGCCATTCGTCGCGTCACCGACATGGCCCGTGCTCAACGGGGCTCAGATCCTCCTGAGTGGCCGGAACGGCATCACGGTGTTCTTGGCTTGCCTACTGACCTTGTCTGCTCTGAGAGCGGGTGTTGCGAGCCGCAAACCCGGGGCGCAAGACCACCTTGGCGCTGCCTACGCGTAGCCGTTCATCCAGCAGAAGGCCACCTCGGCCATCCGGCTCGGCCCCGCCGCCCGATCTGATCACGGGCTGGCGGGGGAGGTCGACAATCTCACCGGCGTGAGCCGATACGCAACGCGGCTCGTGAAGCAGGGCAGCTGAAGCCGATCAGCGAAACATTTGGCTGGTTAAGCGCGAACTGCCCGAGGGCGTGACTGTTGCCGTGCATTTGCTAAACGGACGAAAGCATAGCCTAGCAGCCAGCCAAATCCGCATCCAACTGCTTTGACATAAAAGTCAGAGAGTCGGGCGTGTCGGCCGACCTGAAGCATCTGAGCGGCCTCGAGAAATCCTGCAGCAGCGATTGTTAAGATCAGTACAAGCGGCCGCTGCCTTGGGTAGCCGATCGAAAACACGAGGGCAAACACAGCGAACGCCACCGTATGCTCAAACCAAACCGGCTCCCCTGAGACGGGGCGTAGGTTGATTGGGCATATCGTCACAAACATAAGGGCGGCCAGCATAAGCCAACCAATCAGTCGTGCGGATCGCTGCATGGGTCGGCTTGGCACAAATGAAGTGTCGGAAGTACGGCAGCTGCAATGGCCGAGCCAGCCATTGCGCTTCACTCCAACAGCTGACGCTCGCTTCCCCCTCGCCATCTGCGGCCGATGGTTCTGCCCGATGTCGGGGGAAAGCGTATTCAAATGACTACATGGCTTGCGCGACCGCCCCCTCTGGCAAGTGTCACCGGCAGATTTACCGTTAAGCTTAGCTGTAAAATTCGAATGTGACTCGCACGTATTAACCAAAAACTGCGTATTGCCTTTGTGAAATCTATATAGTCATTAATGACCTAACAAGTATGTAGTTTTGGTGGCTTAATATGAACTGCTTAGGTAGAATATGCGCCGCTGCATTGGCAATTTGTCTATGTAGTCCCGCCTATGCAGGAAGCGGCAACGCTCTTGCTGGTGGATGGAACGGCGAGTTGTCCGGCGGAGGTCTACGGGTCGGATCGCCCTCACCGACACCCAGTGGTGGTAACCATTCAGTTCCACAAGCCAGCGCGCCGACCACTTATAGCTCCAGCGGTTCGATCTTCGAGTTCAGCTCTGGAAGCGGGGCTAGTCAAACATCAGGCGGCGCTCCGTCGCCGGAGGTAAACGCTGGTCTTGGACTGATGTTAGCCGCTGGCACAGTCGCCTTCATTCGCCGTCGTCGGGCCCGCCAGCCGGCGCGGTCAGCCTGAAGTTACAGCTATGGCTGACCTGCAGACACCATCAGAGTTCAGCAACGTAGGACGAACAAGCGTGTCTGCTTTTCGCCTATTCATTCCCGCCGTAAGGTGGCCTCTGCTAGTATTCACTGGCGGTACCGTCCTATCGGCAGCGCTACACAGGCACCTCTTCGAAGAAACGCAGACTGCACAGCATCTCATGGAGTTTAACGTGGGCGAGGCGTTTGCCCTCGCCGCGATCCTGTTTCTGATAATTGCAGACCGGCGCAAGGACATGACGCTGGTCGGATCGGACATCACCGTCCTGTTGCTATCTGCACTCGCCTGGTTCGTGCCGGAGCAGCACGGGGTCTATTTTGCGACAACGCTCGCCGGGGGGTGGGTTCTCCTCAAAAGGCGCTCCGACTGGAGATTGGCCGGCATTGGTCAAATCTGGCTCGCCCTGTCTGTATACGAGTTATGGGGCAAGCTCCTCTTTAAGGTGGCCTACCAGACGATCGAGGTCGTCGAAGTGGGCCTGATCTACAGGGTTGGACGTCTGTTCTACGGCGGTCTCGGTGTGGAAGGGGCGAGCCTGAGCGTTCGGACGGATTGGTCGATCGTAATCCTGGAGGGATGCTCGTCCTTTCACAACCTCTCTCTGACGGTGTTGATCTGGCTCTCCATCCTGAAGATCGCCGAGCAAGCGACTAGCCAAACGGCGTTCCGCGCGCTGGGAATGAGCGCCTGCCTGGTCGTCGCGATCAACGTCACGCGCATCCTGCTGATGTTGCCGTCGCGCGAGGCCTTCATCTTCTGGCATGACGGCGCAGGATCGTCCCTGGTAGCGCTCGCCTCCGTGGTTGTGGCCATCGCCCCCATCCTACCTTGCGTGGAGGGCCGCACATGCCAGCCCAGCCTGCGAACCTGACGCCTTGGGCACGCAGCGGCCTGGCCCTCCTGTGCATTCTCCTCGCTGTCTCGGTCGGAGTGCGGATCTACGCCTACCGGAAGTCGGAGAGCGTCACGGCGGTCTGGGAAGCTGCTGACACCCCCGTGGATCTTGGCGAAGGTGTCCTGTTATCGCGCTCGGTCGCCCTGCAACGCAGCGTGCAGGTCGGATTGTGCCGAACTCCGGTTTCTGTCGACTTCGTACCGGCCAGCCCTTACGCGCCCGACCCTTCGCTTGTGGGCGCGCCACAACCCAACGATCACGTGTTCTACGTCTATCGCGGTTGGAACCTTGGGAACCTCGCCGCCGCGACCAGCCTCAACGTGATCTATTTCGCACGCCGAGCCTATGCCCGACTTGCGATGCAGAAAAACCCAGCAGCTGATGATTTGGCCGTAAAGATTATCATTCCGGCCGGCTGCGATGTCTCGGCGGATAAGGTTATGATCGTTCTCCGATCTAACCTCCGGCAGCCACCATCGTCCGCACTCTCCGCAGCACCACGTCCTTGAGCAGGTAGCCGGAAATTGAGGTCGAGCGCGAAAAAGCCCGCGCCGGCGAACCGGGCGGGCGAAGGTTGTGACCTCGAACTCGGGGGAGTCGGAAATCGCGGCTACCATACTGCGAGCCGAGACAGATGAAATCCCGCCTCGTCGCTGAGCCGCCCGATCTGATCACGGGCTGGCGGGGGAGGTCGTCTATCTCACCGGCGTACAGGCCCGGTGCCATGGACTGGTTATCCGAAGGGCCGCCTCGGGATCCGGCAGTGGTCCCGGATCGGGATAGGTCCGGCCGTTCAGGATGGTCGGAATGATCGCCTCCGACCAGAGGGAGGAGGCCGTGTGCTCCTACCGGGATTAAGCCATCGCCCTTTCGACTTCCTTTAGAGCTGCCTTAAAGTAAGTCATCTGATGTTTTGATTACCAAAGATGCATCAGCATCTCTAAAAGCTTGTTCGCGGCCCCTGCGCTTTCTGGATGCTTAGTTGCATACTGAATGATCTTCTTTTCAGTGGTTAACGCAGCGGCTCGTGCTTTTGGTGACGCTGTAAAAGTCTGAAAAGCGTAATTGTTGCCTGAGACAGAAGAGATATTTGGTCCGGCTGGACCCGGACTGCCTGCAGTCGAGGGATGGGGTGTACTGGCACCGTTAACCGGGCTTGTCGGGATATTAGCCGCCGAATGAGAAGCATCACCCGAGCTAGCAGTCGCGGGCGTCACCGAGTTTGCAGGGGCAGCAGTTGACGCACTAGTCGTGGCACTGCCCGCGTTAGTCGAACCAGCAACCGTCGAATTTGCGGAGTTCGGCGACGTGTGGACCGGGTTGGTGGGGGACGTTGTACCGGTGGCACTTGGTGTGCTGGCCGGTGCGCTAGACGTACCAGTCGTGCTCGTAGACCCGGTCGTTGGCGTGCTAACCATGCCGTTTGAGGACGTGGCCAGACCGGCGGTTGTCGTCGAGCCAGTTGGTGGATTGCTAGAAGGGCTGGCGACGACCGGCTGCACTGCGCCTGTCGTACCCGTGGTTGCAGGATGAGTTGGGCTGGACGATGCGGCGGTGCTTTCGGTTGGGCTGGCTGCCGTTCCAGAAGCGCTAGAGGTCGAGGGGGTTGTTCCTGTCGAAGCAGTCGCTGCCGGATGGCCGGGGTTCGTCGTGCTGGCAGTCGTTGGAGGAACTGGGCTCGTAGCGCTCGTAGCCGCGCCTACCGCACTGGTCGGACCCGTGGTCGTCCCAATGGCCGCGGGCTTAGCTGTGCCAGCCGCAGTTGCGGTTGAGCCAGTCGTAGTGGTCGCGCCTGCGGCTATTCCAGTTGCGCCCGTCGCGCCGCTAGCCGAGCCATTCGAACTTACGCCTGTCCCGATAGTGC
Organism: Methylobacterium sp. WL18; assembly: GCF_008040015.1. Taxonomy (NCBI): domain Bacteria; kingdom Pseudomonadati; phylum Pseudomonadota; class Alphaproteobacteria; order Hyphomicrobiales; family Methylobacteriaceae; genus Methylobacterium; species Methylobacterium sp. WL18. The sequence goes on from NZ_VRVD01000007.1 coordinate 35,941, forward strand.
CGGTGGTTGTTCCAACCGAACTCGTGTTCGAGCTAGTCGTGCCAGCCGAACTCGTCGAGGCGCCACTCGCGTTTGGTCCACCTGAGCTCGCTCCCGTCGTGCCCGATGAGCTTGTAGTCGCCGGATGGAGCGCGGTTGTCGTGCCTGTAGCAGAACCCGACGGGCCGGTGGCGCTCGCGGTACTGGTCGTCACCCCTGCAGTTGTACTGGGCGAACTCGCAGTCGTGTTCGCCGGCGCTGTGCTCGTGCTCGTCGTGCTGGTCGAACCTGTAGTTATCGGATGGGATGTGCTCGTCGCATCGCTGGTCGGGCTATTCGAACTGGTGTTCGTTCCCGCCCCAGTTTGGCTGGCCGTGCTCGTTGAGCCCGTGGCCGAGCCGCTCGTTGTACTTCCGGTCGCCGGTTGAGCTGTGCTGGTTGTGGCTGAGTTCGGAGCGGTGGTTGAGCCCGTTGTCGTTCCGCTCGAGCTCGTTGTGCCCGCGGCTGCACCAGTTGTGCTGGTCGAACCTGTCGAGTTGCTCGTGCTCGTTGATCCGGTGCTAGAGCCTGTTGTTGTGCCGGTCGCACTCGGGGCTGGCTTAGCCGTAGCCGCGGTCGCCCCATACAGGCCTGGGTCTTTTCCATCGGGAGCAGAAACGGCGCCCTGGGCTACTGCTGAAGAGTTTGGATCTTTGGAGTAAGCGCGAATGTAGTCGATGTGGGACGTAATCGAACTGCCGGATGCGCCATCCTGGGTTGCCAGGTTGGCCATCATGTACATCGGACTGTGCATGTCTGAAGGCGTCGCTTGCGAGCCTTTCAGTTCGCCATCAACATAAAAGCTTAATTTATCTGCCTGCCAGTTCACGCCATATGTATGATAGCCTGACGGATTTGACGTTTCGCTATAGACCTGGCGATTGACCTGCCAAGGGACGCCATTTTGCGGATCTGTTGTGTGTATAGTGCTGTAAGTGCCTTTGTCGTTGCCGCCATAATGCTCGACGACATCAAGTTCTTGCCAGCCGCCAGCCTTGTTAGGATCTGGTACTTGCTTGTCTGGCATCATCCAGAACGCATCCCAAGCGCCGTTCTGGGAAGCGAAATCAGCTCGAATTTCGAAATAGCCGTAGGTCTGTGAGAAGTTGCCCTGTGTGGTGATCAGGCCCGACTCCCAGCTGCCGGGATACCCCGATGTGGTACGATCGGGCACTGCCGTGATAGAGAGCGCGCCTCCCTGGACGGTGAACGGGTCATAGCCCGAAGCAGAGTCTACGAAGGACGATTTTCCGAAGCCGATGTCGGAATTTGCGTCAAACCGCCACTGCGGACGGATGTCTGCATAAGTGGTGCCGGCACCATTTTGAGAGATGCTGCGAGTATTGAATTCGTCGTCGAAGGTTAGTTTATAACCCGTCAGATCGACCATGAATGTATTCCCCAGATCAGAGGCAAGATGCGACGGTTTGGTCGCGTTATAAGACTTCTTGCCTGTGTCATTCAGCCCACCGAAGACGGCGGGCGACCCAATGAGATTTGTATTCCTATTTTTAACACTGTGGAAACTTTACTTAGGTAGTTGCGCTGCTGTCAAGCTTTTGCAACCGGGGCGTGAGTGCGCGCCATCGCCACATCAGCTCACCGGCGGAAATCCGCCTTTTCAATCAATTCGCTACATCCCGTTAAAGGAGCTTTAAGGAGTCGCAGAAATGCGCGGCCTTCCCCGAGGGGTGCCCCTATCCCGAATAAAAAGTGGGATCCTTTTTATGGGTCGCCCAGGAGCAGGAAGGCGAACCTGGACGTGGTCCCTCATCCTTCAGCGCGGGCATTCAATGCGGACACGGCTAGCCGTCGCTGGCATCCCGATCAGGACCTGCCACCGAGAAGCTGGCGCCGGCAGCCCGCAGCGCCTGCATGAGGGCGTTGAGCTGGGCAATCGTGACTGTTGGCTCTCCGGGACTGCTCTCGGCTCGCGCCACAACGCTCACAGGCACCTTGGCGTGCTGAGCCAGATCTCTGGGCGTCCAGCGAATGGAGAGCCGTGCTGCGAGTAGCTGCGGACCCGTGATCAACCCTCATCTGCTCCTATGACCACGAGGCTGTCGGGTCGGCTACTTACCCCCGCCGCTCTTGTAGGCCGTGATCGCCCGCCGGCAGTTCTCCGAGATCTTGTCCATGTTCGTCTTGAAGCAGGCGTCCATTTCCGGGCTGTCCGGATCATTGCCGCTGCAGAAAGTGACAGCATCACCCGAGCAATAGGTCTTCAGATCCTTGTTGCCACGCTTCGAGGCAGATGCGTCAGGAGCTGCAAGAACGGGGGTCGCTACGACGATGAGGCTGAAGGCGAGGATCAGGCTGCGCATATTGGATACCTGGCTGAAGAAATTCGTCCACGCACTAACGGCCAGGCTCGGTGTTCTATCCCTCTCACCTCCGAACCGGGATGTGAGCCTTGCTGCTCACGAGCGCGCCTGTCACCCTCGATGAACGTAGGACGTCATGGCGGAGGCAATCAGGACGGTCGCGACCGCGATGTAGGTGAGCTCGACGAAGCTGATGATGAAGTCCGTCGGCCGCATGAGGGCCAGCCACACCACGAACAATAGGCCTGCGACCGGCACGCTAAGGGCTAGGAAACTGATCACGAACACCAGCCAGTGCGGCATCGCTCTAGGACGGCGCGGCGCCGGCAGATTGCTATCGCTGATGCGTGTCACGGCCCCTTCCTCTCCCGGAACCGGATCCCGGCCTTGCCGCCGTTCTCGGAGAGGAATTCTGGGTTGGAGGTCATGGCTGGCCCTTCTGTCTCCAAAGCTCGGCGAGGAAGCGTGTCAGTCCTTGCTGATCGATATCCTCCAACGCCCCATCCTCAGCATGTGCCTCTAGCACCCCCTCGTCAGTGCCCCGGCCCAACCCATGCAGCGCTTGGGCGAGCATCGGCCACCAGGGCAGGTTGCACTCCCGCAGGAAGAAGGCGGCTTTGATCAGCGCCTCGCTCTGCTCCTGCGGAACTGGCCGGCCCAGAACCTGTGCTTCAAGCACGTGATCGATAAGGGCCTCTGTGAGGCGGCGGACCTCTGCCAGTCGGTTGGGAGGAGCAGGCTCGATGGTCACAACTGGTCCTTCCGGCGCAGCTTCACACCGGGCTCGCCGCCGTTGGTGAACTCGACACCGGCTGTCTCAAGGGCGGATGTTACCGCGCGCACGTTGTTCGCCATGCCGGCTGCTGGCCCTGGGCTGGCCTCCATTCGTTTAAGTGTTGGCACCGAAATCGACGCCGCACCGGCAAGCTCGGCTTGGCCCAGCCCAAGAAGCGTGCGCGCTGCAGCGATCTGCCTCCCTGTAACCGCGGAATGATCTGATTGGCTCATTTCGATCTTTAGGTGTTGACCAAAGGCGCTTTGTGATCCATAAGTATCACTTCGCTCCAAGCGGATCAATGCCATGGCCCATCGCACCGTCTCCTGGAACACCCTCTCTCGCGGCCTGCACGACAGCCGTCCTGCGATCCCCGCCGGCCTGCTCACGGCTAAAGCCCGCATCGACATGACGGTGCGCACCACCCGCCGCCCGCTGTTCGCCGCTGGCCAGTTCGACCGCGGCGCCATCATGTCTGCCGCCGCTTCCGCCGCCCGCGCCCATCAGGAGCGGTACGGCT
>NZ_VRVD01000800.1:0-1860 GCF_008040015.1 Methylobacterium sp. WL18
GCCTGCGCGACCTCGCGCGGCTGCGCGCGGCGCTGCTGCGCCTCGACAGCCCGAACCCGGACCCGGCTCTGGCCAACCTCCAGGGGCTCGCGGCCGGAACCCCGTTCCGCCACACCGCCCGCGAAATGCTCGGTCTCGCCGCCCTGAAGAAGGGCGATTTCGAGGAAGCCGGCCGCTGGTTCGACCAGCTCTCGGCCGATCCCGAGACACCCCGGAATCTGCGTGAGCGGATCGAGGTCTACGCGGCGCTCGTAGCGGGCGGCCCGGTCACCGTGACCGAGGCCAAGCCCGAGGTCGCCGCCCCGCCCCCGCCGATCACGCGCTGATTTTTTTTCGTCGACCATTTCGAGACAGACCATGGATATGCCGACCGTCGCGATCGTCGGGAGGCCGAACGTCGGCAAGTCGACCCTGTTCAACCGCCTCGTGGGCAAGAAGCTCGCGCTCGTGGACGACCGGCCGGGGGTGACCCGCGACCGGCGCGAGGGCGATGTCGCGTTCGGCGGCCTCCACTTCCGGGTGATCGACACCGCCGGGCTGGAGGAATCGGACGCCGCCACCCTGACCGGCCGGATGCGGATGCAGACCGAGGCGGCGATCCTCGCCGCCGACGTGGTGCTGTTCGTGATCGACGCCCGCGCCGGCGTGCTGCCGGCCGACCAGCCCTTCGCCGAGCTGGTGCGCCGGGCCGGCTGCCCGGTCATCCTGATCGCCAACAAGGCCGAGGGCGGCACCGGGCTCGCCGGGGCCTACGAGGCGTTCACCCTCGGTCTCGGCGACCCGATCCCGTTCTCGGCCGAGCACGGCGAGGGCCTGGGCGAGTTGCACGAGACGCTGAAAGGCGTCCTGCCCAAGCGCGACGAGGACGACGAGGATGAGGACGCCCCCGGCGGCCGCTCCCTGAAGGTCGCCATCGTGGGCCGCCCGAATGCCGGAAAGTCCACGCTGATCAACCGCATGCTCGGCGAAGACCGGCTGCTGGTCGGCCCCGAAGCCGGCATCACCCGCGATTCGATTTCCTTGGATTGGGAATGGCGCGGGCGGAAAATCAAGCTGCACGACACGGCCGGGATGCGCCGACGCGCCCGGATCGACGACAAGCTGGAAAAACTCGCGGTCTCGGACGGGTTGCGCGCCGTGCGCTTCGCCGAGGTGGTGGTGGTACTGCTCGACGCCACGATCCCGTTCGAGAAGCAGGACCTGACCATCATCGACCTGGTCGAGAGCGAGGGCCGGGCCGTGGTGATCGGCCTGAACAAGTGGGATCTCGTCGCCGACCAGCCGGGCCTGCTCAAGCAGCTGCGCGAGGATTGCACCCGCCTGCTGCCGCAGGTGCGCGGCGTCGCGGTGGTGCCGCTCTCGGGGCTCGCCGGCGACGGCCTCGACAAGCTGATGCAGGCGGTGGTGCAGGCCTCGGAGGTCTGGGACAAGCGGATCTCGACCTCGCGCATCAACGACTGGCTGAACGAGGCGACCTCGCGCAACCCGCCCCCGGCGGTGTCGGGCCGGCGGATCAAGATCCGCTACGCCACCCAGGTGAAGAGCCGGCCGCCGCATTTCGCGCTGTTCGGCAACCAGCTCAACGCCTTGCCGAAATCCTACACCCGCTACCTGGTCAACGGCCTGCGCGAGGCGTTCGAGCTGCCGGGCACGCCGATCCGCCTGAGCTTGCGGACCTCACAGAACCCGTTCGACAAGGGCTGAGACGACCGGTCACCGAGCCGCGTCAGCGATCCAGTCCACGGCGGCCGACAGGGCGGCGCGCTCGTCCTTTCCGTCGGCCAGGGCCGCCTCGTAGGCGCCGACCTGCCCGTCCGCGCTGGTGCCCTCGGTGACGATCGCCCGGGCGCGGGCGACGGC
>NZ_VRVD01000801.1:0-1855 GCF_008040015.1 Methylobacterium sp. WL18
CCGGCCCGAGGCCGGCCGCGGGAAGCCGGCCCGGTAAGGGCCCGGCTGCCGCCCACGGTCGCACCCCCTGGGCCGGAGCAGGGGAGTTCGCACATGCGAGGCATGGGTGCGAATGGCGGGCATCTCTACACGGTTGAGGTCAGGCCGAGCCGGCATGACCCGGGCCGTTTCACGTGGGCGATCCGGGACCGCGGCAAGCTGGTTCGGGGATCGTACCGCCCGCACGCCTCCGAAGGTGTGGCCCGCGCGGTCGCCCTGGCCGAGGTCGAGCGGCTGATCGGGCACGACGAGCCGCAGAACGACGGCTGATCGGCCTTCAGTCATGCTCTAAATGCATGTCTTGGGGTCCGATGGGTGTCGTCCGTGCATAAGGAAACGGCCTCCGGTCTGTTGCATGCCGCAATGCGGTAGCCTATCTGTGCAGTGCGGGATGGCGATGGCGTCGCGATCCCGCTGCCCTTCTTGGGCGTTTCCTCCCTAGACTTCGGGCCGCTCCTTCGGGAGTGGCCTTTTTTTCTGTCCTGTCTTCGAGACTGCGGACGGAGATCCGGACTCTGAAGCTCCGGCCCGAGGTTACGGCCAAGCGGAACCATGACCTTGGCTGTTCGTTCTGCCGTCATGGAACACTACAGATCCACCCTTGCGACGACTGCGATCGCCGTATTCGGCTTGGTCGTGGCGGCCCATACTCTGCATCCGGGCAATTACGAGGCGCAGCAGCGCCCGGTCCGGACTGTCGCAACGCAGGCCACCCCATCGGGCTGGGCGGATCCGCCGGCCCGGCTGGCCGGCCTCGGCAAGTCCGACGCCCCCGCATCGGAGATTGGGCGTGCGCCTGCCCCCGACCTGCTGGCGCCGCGATTGGCCGCCGCATTGCCGCCGGGTGCCATCGCGGCTCCGGCGCTGCCGAGCGAGATGGTCGCCCCCGCCGAGAAGGCTCGGAAGACGGTGGTGGCACACCGGTCGAAGGTGGCGGATCGCAGCCTTCGCCGGACGGCCCGCCTGCGCAACGCCGGCCTGGCCCGCACGGCAGCCGTCGAGCCGATGACCGCACCATCGGCGCCCGCGCCGGCCCCCAGGAAGATCGATCCGATCGGCGATCTGATCCGCGGTCTCGGCCTCGGCCGCGAGGGCTGACCGCCCCGCGCCCTACTGGACGTGGATGGTCAGCTTCATCTTCGGGTGGATGCCGCACTGGATGACGAAATCCCCCGCTTCCGCCAGGACCAGCCGGGTCTCGGTGCCGGGTTCCTGATCGCCCGCATCGAACGAGAACCGGTCCGCCTCGATGAAGGCGTGGTGTGTCTGGCTGGAATCCTCGTTGCGCAGGGTGATCGTGTCGCCGCGCCGCAGGAACAGGTCGGTCGGCACGTAATGGCGTCCCTTCTGTAGCACGACGCGGGTCGTGCTCGACAGCATCGCCCAGGCCGCGTGCGGCGCGGCGCACAGACCCGCCAGAACCATCGTTCCGACGAGGAGCAAGGGCCGGAGGCGCCGGTCGCGAAGGGGCATGTTGGATGTCCGCTGGGTACTGGATACGCCCGGGCAGGGGATCGAGGCGGAATCGTCCGCCGAGCGGCCCGGGATGCCGCCAAGCGCCATGGTGCGCCGAGGTCCTGAACACCCCGCTAAGCCGGACGGTAAGATTGTCTCGATCGATCAGTCAATAAGGCGGGGATATTTAGTCTCTACAAGTCTTGATTGTATTGATCGCTAGAGTGCGTCTCACTGGAACCTGGACCGCAGGCAGTGAGCGCCTCGCGCACGTGGTCCCGGAAGACCTGGACCCGTGCCGGCAGGTCGCGCCCGGCCAGCGTCACGGCGCGCAGGACCCCGCCGCGGCTCGCCCAGGGGG
>NZ_VRVD01000802.1:0-1853 GCF_008040015.1 Methylobacterium sp. WL18
AGCCCAGCCTGCGCCTGTCCGAGGACAGGTCCTCCGCGCCGGCCGAAGCCCCCGGAAGCGCGGAGCCGCAGCGGCCGGCCGCGGTCGAGGCGGACTTCCCGATCCAGGCCTTCCCCACCCTTCCGATGACGGATCCGGAGCCGCCCCACCGGCCCGCCCCGGACCCGATCGCGGCCGCGATGGCCGAGCGCAGCCCGGAGGACGACCTGTTCGCGGCGCCGGACGCGCCGCCGCAACAACCGGCGCCGGAGCCCCCTGCCCTTCGCCCGGGCCTCGACGCGGCGCCGGACCCCGAGCCCGACGCGAAGCCCGAGACCCGTACCGTGGTCGGGCGCTACGCCTCGGGCGGGAACACCTACGTGATGTTCGAGGACGGCTCGATCGAGGCGGAGACGCCGCAGGGCCGCTTCACCTTCGCGTCGCTGGACGAGCTGAAGGCCTTCGTGGACGGCGGCGGCGAATCCGGCGCGCGCGGCGCCGCCTGACGGGTCAGGCCAGCGGGTTGAGGCTGTCGTTGCGGGGCGGGATCGGGGCCCGCATGGTCAGGCTGAAGCCCTCCGGGTCGTAGTCGGTCTCGACCTCGGCCTGGACCTGGGTGATCAGCACCCGCTGCAGCAGGCGGGAGCCGAAACCCTGGCGGCTCGGCGGCTGGACCGGCGGCCCGCCGGTCTCCCGCCAGTGGAACCGCAGGATCCCGGCCGGCCCCCCGGGCTCCAGGGTCCAGGTCACCGCGACCCGCCCGGTGCGGTTCGACAGCGCCCCGTACTTGGCCGCGTTGGTGGTGAGTTCGTGGATCGCCATGCCGATCGGCACCGCGATCTCGGAGGGCAGGTCGATCGCCGGGCCGTCGAGGCTGATCCGCCCCTCGGCCCCGCCGTCGGGCGTCACCTCCGCGTAGGGCTTCAGCTCGCTGAGCAGCAGGTTCGCCAGCGAGGCGGTCTGCCAAGTGTCCTCGGTGAGCACCGAATGGGTGTGGGCGAGCGATTTGATCCGCCCGACGAAGGCCTCGTAGAAGCTCTCGATGCTGGAGGCCGTGCGCGCCGTGGAGCCCACGATGGCCTGCACGGTGGCGAGCGTATTCTTCACCCGGTGGTGCAGTTCGCGGATCAGCAGGCTCTGGCGTTCCTCGGCGATCCGCCGGTCGGTCACGTCGGCGACCACGCCGATCAGGCGCCGCGGCAGGCGCCCGGGGGCGTCCCGCTCGAACCGCCCGGCCATGTCGATGGTGCGCCACGCCCCGTCGGACTTCCGCCGGATCCGGCCGCCGATCTGCAGGATCCCGTCCTCGCGCAGCGCCTTCGAGATCGCGTGCCGGACCCGGGCCCGGTCGTCCGGGTGGAGGATGTCGCTGAGGAACTCGCTCTTGCCGATGGTGCCGTCCTCGGGCGCGTGCCCGAAGATCTCGTACATGTGCTCGTTCTCCCAGATCGCCTGGTCCTCGAGCATGTGCCACTCGAAGATGCCGAGCTTGGCGATGGTGGTCGCCACCCGCAGGCGCTGGTCGCGCGACAGGATCTCGTCCCGGGCCTCGACCCGGGTGGTGATGTCCTGGACGACGCCGACCATGCTGGCGGGCGCGCCGTCGCGGCCCGGCACGGCCTGCCCCCGCACCCGCAGGATCACGGTGCGCCCGGCCACGGTCACCGGCGTATCGAAACGGTAGGCTTCGCCGGCCCGGCACGCCTCCGCGACGGTCGCACTCAGGCGTGCCAGCTCCGGATCGGACAGGCCGCTCTTGAGTTCGTCCCACGGCACGGACCGTCCCGGCTGGCGCCCGAGGATCCGGGCGGCCCGGCGCGACAGGGTCAGCAGGCCGGTCGCCCGGTCCCAGCGCCATTCGCCGAGGCCGGCGG
>NZ_VRVD01000803.1:0-1849 GCF_008040015.1 Methylobacterium sp. WL18
CTCCAGGCCAGGGCGAGGCCGGGGTGCGGCCGCTCCGACGCGGGCTCGCGCACCGCCGTCCCGGTGAGGCCGCCCTGTATCACGGTGAAGCGTTGCGCCATCGCCTGTCCCGATCCTTCGACCAACCGTCCCAGTCCGGGACGTAGGGGCGCCTCGGAAGCGCCGTTCGGGTCGATGGCTTCAAGGACGGTGCCGCCCGGCGGATCAGCTCCCCGGGATCGCCAGCGGGTTGTCGGTGAGCGCGGCGGCGTCGGGCGCGTCCACCCGCGGCCGGCCCAGGAACGCGTCCCAGAGCCGCTGGACGAAGGCCGGATCGAGGTCGCGCAGGATCAGCACGAGCCGTGAGGTGTGGTCGGGGTCGGGCCAGGCCGGCAGGGTCAGGGGCGCATGGAACACGTGCTGGACCCCGTGCACCACGATCGGGTGCTCCGGGTCGTCGGCCAGCGCCACGATGCCCTTGAGCCGGAGCAGCTTCGGGCCGTGGCCGGAGCGCAGCAGGTCCATGAACATCTCGAAGGCCGGGCGCGGCACCGGCGCGGCGCTGGTCAGGCATACCGCCTGGATCGCCGCATCGTGTCGGTTCACGTCGGCCTGGTGCGGGAGGTCCAGGGCCGCGTCGCCGAGCCAGGTGCGCACGTCGGCGCCCTTGCCGTCGAGGCCGAACAGCCCGCCGAGCAGGTCCTCAGCCGACGCGTCCGGGGGCAGGATCGAGGCTGCCGGGTTGAGGGCGGCGAGCCGCGCGCGGATCCCGGCGGTGTCGCCGGCGAGGTCCGCCTTGGTCAGGACGATGCGGTCGGCCACCGCGGCCTGCCGCACCGCCTCCGGGTGGGCGTCGAGGGAGGCGGCACCGGTCGCCGCATCCACCACCGTCACCACCGCCTGCAGGCGGTACCGGAGCACCAGGTACGGGTGATAGATCAGCGCGTGCAGGATCGGCGCCGGGTCGGCCAGCCCGGTGGTCTCGATCACAACCCGGCGGAACGGCGTGATCCGGCCGTTGTCGCGCTTGCGCAGCAGGTCCTCGAGGGTGGCGATCAGGTCGCCCCGCACCGTGCAGCACAGGCAGCCGGCACCGAGCAGGACCATGTCCTCGTCGATGGACTCGATCAGCAGGTGGTCGAGCCCGATCTCGCCGAACTCGTTGACGATCACCACGGTGTCGGCGAGCGCCGGATCGCGCAGCAGCCGGTTCAGCAGCGTGGTCTTGCCGGCTCCCAGGAAGCCGGTCAGCACGGTGAGCGGGATCGGCTCGGGGCGGCGCGGATCAGAGGCGGGCGAGGCGGTCAACGACATGGCCGCCGAGATGGGGGTTTTCGGGTCCGGAGGCAACGCGCCCGGGTGCGATGCCGGACTGACGCTACTCCTCGGCCGCCGCCTTCTTGCCCTGAGGCTTCTTCACCTCGGCCTTCCGGGCCTCGGGCTTGGCCGGCGCCTTGTGAGCGGCGGGCTTGGCGGCGGGCTTCGAGAGACCCTTGCCCGGCTTGGCCTCCGGCATGCCCGGGGTCTCGACGGACGTGTAGGCGCTGGCGTTGCGCGGCAGGCCGTGGGCCGGCTTCGCGGCGACCTTCGAAGCCGGCTTGGCCGCGGCCTTGGCGGCGCTCGCCGCCTTGGCCTGCTCAAGCCGGGTCTCGCGAGCCTGTTTGGCGGCCTGCAGCGCGGCCTCGCGCTTCGCCTTGGCGGCTTCGAGCTTGGCGGCGCGCGTGTTGGCGGCGGCCGCCTTCTGGGCGTTCTCCTGAGCCTCCAGGATCTGCTGGCCCTCGGCCGGATTGCGCCCGACCCAGACCGCGATCGGCTGGAGCGGGGCCCGCGGCGGCAGCGTCCGGGCACGCAATGCCGAGCTGGAGAAGGC